>NZ_JBYNSB010000043.1:0-8984 GCF_057785455.1 Mesobacillus sp. | reverse complement strand
GAGACTACATATAGGGTCTTGCCAGCTTCCATGATTTCCTCTCAGATTGTGCTGTGTCAGCTGAAGTCTCCGGTATTATCCATTATCTCGGTTCCGGAAGAAAGGCCTCAAGCCTTTCAAGCATCTCGGCCAACCAAGCCCGCTCTACAGCTTGAAATACCTGTATCTTGGCGAAAAGCTCTTTAAACTCAGTTGATGTAAGCGTCTGGATCTCCTGCCAAAAGTTTATCAGCCTAATCCTCCTCCCCTTCTCCTTGTAGAAAATTAGCTCAGCAAGCTCCATCGCACCTCGTCTCAGCCAGAGCAGACTCGATTCAAGATCTTGCTCGTCTAATGCTCTTTCGGCCTTCCCAACGAGGGACCTCGCTTCATCTAACAAATCTCCAAGGAACTCCTCCTCCACCGCTCCTGCTATCGTCGCTTCGCTCTTGAGCACTTGCAGAATACCTTGGGGATCATAAAGAACCCGCGCTTCTTTTAACCCCCAAATAGTATCTGGGTGATCCTTCGCCATCCTTTCAAGGACATCTTGGGAGCGTAAAGCTATGTTCACCACGATATTCTCGGCGATCCTTCTTTCCCATTCATATACACCGCTTCCTTTGACCAGCACCAGCAGGTCAATATCTGACTTGGGATGCACATTGCCCCTCGCCGTGCTCCCTTCGACCGCACAGCCAATTACGTCTTCGTTTGCTTGCAACTCTTTGGCAACTTGATCTGCTATGCTGAGATGCTTCTCTGCCAATTTCTGGTAATCTGTTTTCATATCCGCACCTCCATTAAAGACAGCGAATCACGGTAATGGGGCGACTGATGCGTTCTGCCTTCTCCACAGGTTCATCGAGATTCCAATCGTTCCACCAGCCAAGAAATTCGAATTTCCCCGACTTCTCTACGAGCAACAGGAACTCCTGCGGGAATATTGTCCTTCCCACCTCCACAGTTTCTAAGTGTAACATCTTTCCATGGTTATCAACATCGGCAAGAATCTTGTGCTTACGAATCTGAGCAGCTCGGTCTACCACCTCCTCCCTCACGAATTTAATAGCAATTCTCACCCCTTCCTTCTCCATCGTCCAACTTTGGTCTCCACTAGATGGATTGTCCCACCGGAACTCAACGCACCCATCGAGAAAATACAGGCCGCCCTGATTTAAGGCCTTGGCCACGGAAGCAAAATGCGACAATAGCTCATCAGTGGCCTCCGCATATAATGAGCCAAGCATTGTGAAAGCAAAATCTACAGGCTTCTCTAATGAAAAATATCGCATATCAGCTTGGAGAAAAGTTGCAGCGATGCCCAGCTCTCTAGCCTTCTCTTGTGCATAGTCGAGCATAACTTTGTTGATGTCGAGCCCGACATACTCGTATCCCCGGCGCGCTAACTCCTCCAGATGAGGGCCCGGTCCACAGCCAATATCCAAAACTCTTCTGACAGGGATCTTGGAATACCGGCGGAAGCATTCTTCAAATAGATCTACTTCTCGCCTTATATCCCTGAAGGAAAAGGCTAGCTCATAGTATCTGGGATAGCGGTATAAATCTAAATCCATAGATCGTCACTCCTGTATGCCAGGAGTATGTATGCCAGGCTAAGCCCAGGATCGATTACAATTATACCTTTACACTCGTGAGAAGTCCATAATGCAATCTTATTGAACTCTCACTGAGCCTGTAGATCTTGCGGATATGGGACGGAGCTCTCTCCAGCAGATTGTAGAAATCGCTGAGCTCTAGTTTGAAGTAATTGGCCTTGTCCTCGACCAAGGCTTGGTGCGACTTTTCGTAGGAGATCGTCCTGAAATCCTTGATCTCAAACCCGCAGCTTCTCAAGAGCTTCTGAAGCTCTTTGGGGCGGTAATATCGATTATGAGCCGTGGATAGCGCCTCTTCCACCTTTTGCATGAATCCTTGGTCATCATCTGGATGGATGATCAGATCGCCCAGAATCAAACTCCCGCCGGGCCGGAGCACCCTGGAGAACTCCTTGAGGACGATCTCGGCATCGGTATAGTGAAGCGTACTGATGCAGAGGATGAAATCAAATGTCTGCTCACAGAAGGGAAGCTTATGCAAGTCGGCTTCCAGCAGGATCGGCCTTTGCTCCGGCTTGAGCGACAAAAACTTCTTTCGCACGATCTCCAGCATCTCCGGGGAGAGATCCACCCCTACTAAGGTGACCTCCAATCGCTCAAGCAGAGGGATGGTGATCCTTCCGGTCCCGATCCCCGCCTCTAGGCCAAGCCTGCCAGCTTCCTTTACAGCTTGCACAATGTAGTCGATGATCTCATCGGCGAAGCCTTTCTCGTCCTGCTAAGTCCTAGCTTTCTGCGCATCGTAGCTGGCTGCCCGCTTGCGGTAGTATCGCCGGACTGTCTCCAAGTTAGGGGGGGGTCATTGCTCTCTTCCTTGAGGATCTTAACGATAAATTCCCCTAATTCCAAGGTAACACCCCTCTTCGATATCCGCAACCCTGCGAATTGCCTCATTGAAAATGTTACCGAAGGGGTTATCGGTTCCTCAAAATCCTGGTTACCAAAACTCCAAGGAGGAACCAATGACCCGGATGAGTATAAGGGAGCTCGTGGAGAGTTGGCGGCCCAGGTACCTGCGAGCCAGCCGCAAGGAGAAGACCCGGATCCTTGACGAATTCGTGGCCCTCACTGGGTACCACCGCAAATCGGCGATTCGGCTCCTGCGTCACGGCTACCGTCCGCACCACCTGGACCAGCGGGGACGGCCCCGCCGGTACACCCCGGACGTGAAGCCCGCTCTTCTTGCGGTCTGGGAGGCCTGCGGGGGAATCTCTCCCAAACGCCTAGCCCCCTTCCTTCCCGAGATCGTGGCGGCCCTCAAACACCATGGAGAGCTTCGGATCCGGCCGGAGACGGAGCGGCTTCTCCTGCGGATGAGCCCAGCCACCAGCCCAGCCACCATCGACCGCCTGCTCAAAACCCACCGAGCGAAGCCCCTACGGGGACGCACGACCACCAAGCCTGGGACCCTCCTCAAGCACCAGATCCCCGTGCGGACCTTCGCGGACTGGGACGAAAGTAAACCTGGGGTTCTGGAGGCGGATCTTGTGGCCCACTGCGGGGAGAGCGCCAAGGGCGAGTACCTGCACACTCCTACGGCTGTGGACATCGACACACGTTGGTGTGAGCTTGAGGTTCTCCCCAACCGCAGCCAGCACGCGGTGCGGGAGGCCATCGACCGGATTCAGGGGAACCTTCCCTTCCCGCTTCTTGGGATCGATTCCGACAACGATAGTGCTTTTCTAAACGGTAACCTTTCCCGGTACTGCCAGGCCCACAAGATCACGTTCACCCGGTGCCGCCCGTACAAGAAGAACGGCCAGGCTCATGTGGGAGGGAAGAACTGGTCAGCGGTGCGGAAGTTGGTGGGGTACGGTCGGTACGAATCCTCGGAAGCCCTAGCCCTGTTGAAGGCCGTCTACGCGGACTGGCGACTGTTCTTGAATTTTTTCCAGCCAGTGCGGAAACTGCTTTCCAAGGAACGGGTGGGAAGCAAAGTGCGCAAGAGGTACGACCGGGCCCAAACTCTCTACCAGAGGGTGCTGACCTCATCTTGGGTGAGCGAGGAGAGCAAGGCAAGGTTGAGGGAGCTTTACGAGACCCTGAACCCTGGGGAACTTCAGCGCAGGATCCAAAAGAATTTGGAACAGCTAAGGAGGCTCCCTGGGTAACGGTCATTCTGAGGCAACCACGAAACCTTCGGTAACCGTTACTTCTGAGGCATCAAGTATCTATCAACCCCATTCCTTGCAAATGCTAGCACCGTTAGGACAGCGAGGGGTCGATCTCGCTCAGTCGAACCGGTCTTCGCTCTTCTAGCGACTTCTTTGCCGCATATCCCATTACCACCGAGATCTTTCCGTCCAAACCCGTCACCGGCGGTCTCTTCCTTTCACGTATAGCTTCGACAAACGCTCTGATTTCCGCGATGTAAGCTTCGCGATATCGCTCAATGAAAAAGTAGTGAAGCGGGGCGGAATGATATCCTTGGTCATCAGCCAAAAGCACTGCGTGAGGCTTGGGATTTTCAACAAATATACAGCCTTTTTCGCCTAGAACCTCGATTCTCTGGTCATGCCCGTATACTGCCTTTCTGCAGTTGGTAATTACCCCTAAAGCTCCCATCTTAAATCGAAGAAAAACCACAGCAGTATCCACATCTCCAGCAGCTCCAATCTGAGGATCAACAAGAGCAGCTCCAACAACATAAATTTCCTCTACTTCCCCGAGCAAGTATCTGGCCATGTCAAAGTCGTGGATGGTCATATCCAAAAAAATTCCGCCAGAAATACGAATGTAAGAGAGAGGAGGTGGTGCGGGATCAAAACTCGTGATTTTGAGCAACCAAGGGCGTCCAATCTCTCCGCGTTGAACCACTTCTTTTAAGCGCTGGAAATTCGGATCGAATCGGCGATTGAATCCTACTTGAAGAATTACCCCAGCGGTTTCAACTGCAGCCAAAATGGTATCGATTTCTTTTAGATCTAGGGCTAATGGTTTTTCGCAAAAAATATATTTCCCCGCATCTACAGCATCCTGAATGATCTGAGCATGGCTCTCAGTACTAGTACAGATTAGAATTGCGTTAATCTCTGGATCATCCAAAATTTCTTTGTAGTCGTGTGTAATTTTTGGAATTTTCAGCATAGTACCCAAAGTTTTTGCGTTTTCTATGTTAACATCAGCTACTGCCAAAAGCCTGGCTTCGTGAACATGACGCACAATGTTTTCTGCGTGAAGCCTCCCAATTCTTCCAGTACCAATAAGTCCTAATTTGATATACTGCATCAGTCCCTCACTTTTCTGCTTCTATTCAAAACCATAGTACAGAATTATTTGTTCTAAATCCAGCCACGCCCTTTCAGTAAACCTTGACCTTCAGTCAGTAACATGTTGTGGCTAAGAATTTTTAAAGGACATACTTATTATTCCGGAGCCATCCGATCGTTTCTTCTAAGTCATCCCACAGAATTCTTTCCCACCCAGGCCCTTTAACCGGCGTAAACGGGTCAGGTCCGGGGGCAGTACATTCAATGATTAATGGACCGTGATAATCAATGCCCTTCAAGGCTGAGAAAAGTCCATGGAAATCGATATGTCCACGCCCTATAGCCCGACGATCAGAGTCCGCCAAATGAATCAATAATAATAGATTCTTTGCAAGAAAAACTGTCCCGAAAAGATTCGCCTCCTCAATGTTCATGTGATACGTATCAAGCAGGATACCCAAGTAAGGAGAACCTATTTCCTCTATCACTTTTATGGCTTGCGCGGCTGTATTCACCAAGTGCGACTCGTAGCGATTAAGAGGTTCCAAAGCAACCTTTAAGCCTTTGATCCCGGCACGTTCAACAATTTGATGCAAACTTTCCACGAACAATTTCTCTTCTTCACTTTGACTTGATATAGCACGTAGACGCCCCACGAAACCATGGCAGGAAACAATGGCTGCTCCTAATTCTTCTGAAAAATCAATAAGCCAAAAGTAATAATCCAGGGCTTTCTGACGCTCACGTGGCGACGGATGAGCTAGGTCCACATTACAAGGGGTCACCGAAAAAACTGTTAAATCATGCTCCTTTAGAAGATGCCGTGTTTCCTTTAAAGGATAACGTTTTGGGTCACCTAGAAGCTCTATCCCGTCATAACCTAAAAGCACTAGTTTTTTAGCGATTTCAGCTAGAGAGCTTTCTCCAAAAATCCATGTGCATACACCCACTTTATAATACATAAGTTTTTCAAACTTCCTCAATACGTCTCTGTCCTGTGACGATCAAGTGTTCAATTTCTTCTGGGCATGTCTCGCTTTTTAGTAAATCACCTACTTTAACCCCGGTGTGAAGGATTACAAAGCGATCAGCAACAGGCCAAACATGATGCAAGTTGTGGGATATGAAAATTACTGAGACACCTTTTTCTTTAGCTTGTTTAACATAATTCAAAACTTTTGCAGATTCCTTGATTGAAAGTGCAGAAGTAGGCTCATCTAAGATAAGCAACTTTACCCCAAAGTGAACTGCGCGGCTAATAGCGATAGATTGACGTTCTCCTCCTGATAGTACAAACACAGGCTGATCTACTGAGCGAACATTAACACCAAGTTCTGCTAGAGCTTGTTGAGCAACTCGACGCATATGCCGATGGTCAAGAAACTTGAAAAAACCGATCCTGCGAGCAGGTTCACGTCCTAGCCAGAAGTTACGCGCAATGGTCATAAGGGGGATAAGAGCAAAATCTTGATAAACGGTCTCGATACCCAAAGCCCGAGCTTGCTGGGGCGATTTAAAGTTAACACGGCGCACTTCAAAGAAAATTTCGCCATGGTCTGGTGGGTAGACTCCACAAAGAATTTTAATCAATGTAGATTTGCCTGCTCCATTGTCACCAAGAAGTCCTACAACTTCGCCATAGTCTACGGTGAAGTTTACGTTATTTAACGCTTGTATTGAACCAAAACGCTTACAAATGTTCACCATTCGCACTAGCAGGTCGGATTGAAACAGATCCATGTTTAATATTCACCTCCTCTTGCACGAATGTTAATGATGACCGCAATAATCAGAATTATGCCAACAAAAGCCTGATACCAATAAGTTGGCGCTTTAGCAAGCATTAATCCGGTGCGTACTGTTCCAATAATGATTGTTCCAAGCAAACTTCCAATAATGCTTCCATACCCACCTTTTAGTAAAACGCCACCAGTGACGGCTGCGGCAATCGCTTCCAGTTCCATACCTTGGCCGCGTAACGCATCAACAGACCTAAAGCGAGCAAATTGCATTAAACCAGCTAGTCCTGCCAGAAACCCAGAAAAAGTAAAGTTAAGGATTTTCACCCTCGAAACTGGCACCCCGAGGCCGCGGGCAGCTTCTCTGTTGCCGCCTACAGCGTAAGCCCAGTTTCCATAAGGTGTATGATGCAGTATAAAATAAGCTATACAAGCAACCACAACAAGCCAGCCAGCGGATGTTCTAAAATCCTGCACGATCCGGCTGTTAAGAATGGTAAATATAACCGTATCGCCGAAGTAAGGAATAGTAGGCAATCCCCCTGTAATGGCTAACAAAATTCCTCGCCACAGCATCATGGTGCCTAGCGTGGCTATAAAAGATGGAACACGTGCAAAAACTGCGATGAAACCGTTTAACAGTCCGAGAACAGCTGCAAAAATCAACGTTGCTCCACAAGCAAAAATATCATCAACACCGCTACGCAAAAGAATGGCAGAAATTGTGGAGGAAATCGCTAAGATCGAGCCTACTGAAAGATCAAGTTCCCCTGAAATCAAAAGGAAAGTCATTCCCACAGTCACGATGCCAAGCTCGGCTATTACTGTAAGTATACTGGCCAGTGTTTGTAGAGTAAAAAACCCCTTTGCAACAAATCCAAAACCCACAATGATGGAAACGAGAGCAATCAGAACCCCGAGTTCGGGACGTCGAGCTATTCGGTAGCGGATGTTTTGTAGCTCTTCTTTAAACAGAGCAAATTCCGATAACCTGGTCCCTAACGAAGCAGAAGGCTTTTTCTCAAGTTTCTGTCGCATGGGTCGTTTTGTCCTTCCTTCCTGCCACCTTTTCCTTAACGGACCAAAGAAAAGGGCGCCTAGAATTGAATTCTAGGCGCCCTATATATTTCACTTACTAATAACCCTCTTTAATAAGTTTTCAACAATTTCTATATTTTCGATGTCCACAAGCATTGGGCCAGTAAGAACATCGGACACAGGGATAAGCCGATATCTATTATATAGAGTTAAAAGTACAATCGGAAGATACCCCTGGAGATACTGTTGTTGAACAATAGCAAACAGAGCTATACCTGTTTTAATAGCATCCAAAGTAACAGGATCAAGATCGTATGTACCATAAAGAACTTTTCCTACCAAACTGGCTTCCTTTAAAAATGTAACAGCCGGCAACGTGCCTTGCGGTCCTAAGGTGAAAAGAACGTTAGTTTCAGGGTGGGCTGCAAAATAGCTTCGGAGGATTTCAACAGACTTTGTTGGATCTTCGCCATAAATTTGTAGTTTGTCAGCAGGGATACCATGTTCAGCCATTACTTTAATAAAACCTTTGGCACGGGTTTCGAGTCCAATATGCCCTACCTCTTGAGGAGCAACGACGGCACGTTTTATTGTTACGCCTTTCTCTTTAGCTACTTTTAAGAAAGCCTTTGCAGCTTGGACCCCACCAAGGTACTCGTCACCGCCAATATAGCATAGATAGGGGATCTTCTCAGGTTCCGGTCTCCAATCTGGTACGTTAATAGCAATAACAGGTATACCGGCAGCAATAACCCTTCGAACTGCCTCGTCGACGATGTAAGGGTCGGTGATGGTAACAGCAATTCCGTCGGGCTTGGCTGCAAGTGCCATATCCAGCAATTTAACCACTTCCACTGGGGATGCTACCATTGGTCCGAAATACACTGCTTCTATCTCAAGGTCAGGACTTGCACTCAATATTTTAGCCGCATCTTCCATCCCCCGTCTTGCGATCGCCCAAAAAGGATCAGCAGCCCCGCCATGGGACACAATAAAGAAGGTATATTTGATTTCTTCTGCTTGTACGGTTTGAATTATCAACATAAAAACCCATAAGACGCTAACTACCAACGCAACTTTTGTTAACCACTTTTTCATTGAAACCACTCTCTTTTTTTAATGTACAACATCAGCACCAAGCGGTCAAGGACGCAAATTGCCTCACTGAAACTGTTACCGAGGGGGGTCATCAGTTTCTCAAAATCCCGGTTACAAAAACAAAAGGGAGGAACCGATGATCCACATGAGTATACGGGAGTTTGTGGAGAGTTGGCGGCCAAGGTACCTGCGAGCCAGCCGCAGGGAGAAGGGCCGAATCCTCGACGAGTTCGTGGCCCTCACCGGTTACCACCGCAAATCGGCCATCCGGCTCCTTCGACACGGATACCGTCCTAAGCACC
>NZ_JBYNSB010000042.1:0-136664 GCF_057785455.1 Mesobacillus sp. | reverse complement strand
AGTGGAAGGCGCGAAGACTCCTTCGGGATGAAGCGGGTAGGTGAGACCCCGCAGGAGCAAAGCGACGAGGAGGCTCACCGCACGCCCCGAGGAAAGCGAAGCGCCTGGAACGAAAATCAACAGCCTCGTTTAACAGAGCCATTTTTGAAGAAACATCCCCTCAATGGAGCTCTTTCTGCTTTCCCCAATTAATATCCACTGTTTTCCGCTAATATTCAAGCTCACCGGTCACATACTATTGATGTACTTTTTAAAAGGGAGGTACTTTACTATGGCGAATAACAGGCCAAAGCCAGACGACCGCGGCGATAACGTTGAAAAATTGCAGTCCATGATCCACCATACAATTGAGAATATGGAGGATGCAGAAGCTGCAATGGTGAATTCCAGCCCTGAGGACCAGGCAAGAATCGAAGCAAAAAATGAACGCAGGCGTGAAAGCATTGATGCGTTCCGAGCTGAAATCAAGGATGAGGCTCATAACCAGCAACAGTAAATGTCGCTAGCACCTTAATACATGGTACCTGGAAGACCTGCCTGCGCACAGGCGGGTCTTTTTCCGTTTAAAGAGAAATGTGATAAGATACCAGTTGTAAACTAAAAAAAGAAGTGATAATTATGAATCAATATAAAAGTGATTTCCCCATAAATAAACAAATAACAGCATGGGAAGATGAAATAAAGAATAATGGTTATATTCGGGATGAAGCAGCGTTGATCACCGCGATTAAGGAGATTAGCGATAGCAATGATGAACTGGTCTTATCGAAAATCCTCACCATCGCTGCACAATCCAGAGCCTTCAGGAAGGGATTTGATTCACTTGCTCTGGGATGGCTTAAGAATGCGATCGAAGTGGATCCCTCCAATGGCAGGGCAAGAAATCTGCTTGCATCAAATCAGTGGAAGAACAAAGGCTCACTGTTCGATCAGCTGGTTTTTCCACGAATCAGGGAAACAGATAACCGAGCACTGAAAAAGAAGACTGCCGAACAGTATATTGATATTTCTCAGGAATTCCTGAACTATGCTGAAGATCAGCTTACTGAGTTAAAGAGGACAACTTTTGATGTGAATGAATCTGTGGTTGAAGAAAAATTCAACAGGTTAATCCATTTACTGGAACAATCAATTGAAGAAACGGCTGCCCTCCTAAAAGCAACAGAGCGTTACGAGGAGTCTGTTACAGGGGTTTTCCATACAGCCGTCCATTATGAAGAAATGAAAGAACGCCTGAAGACCATAGATGAGATCAAGCTGCAATGGAAGGCAGAATTTGAAGAAGAGAATCATATCGAGAAAGACGTTGATCCTTTGGAAGAATTGAATAATATGGTCGGATTGGAATCTGTAAAAGAAAGGGTCAATGATTTTTACCGATTCTTGAAATATCAGCAAAAACGCAAGGAGATGGGGCTTAATACGAAGGACGATCAAAGCCTTAACATGGTTCTCACTGGGAATCCAGGAACTGGAAAGACATCACTTGCCAGACTCCTGGCGAAGATCTATCACCAGCTTGGTGTCTTGCCTCGCGAGGAAATTGTTGAAGCCGATCGATCTCAGCTTGTCGGTGCCTACGTAGGGCAAACAGAAGAAAATGTCAGAAAAATCGTCGAACAGGCACTTGGAGGAGTCCTGTTTATAGATGAAGCTTACAGCTTGAAGCGAGAGGGGCAGACAGGCAATGATTATGGACAGACTGCCATTGATACTCTTGTTTCGTTAATGACAGGCACAGAATATGGTGGCAGATTTGCTGTCATTTTAGCTGGTTATCCGGAAGAAATGCGCCAATTTCTGGATGCAAATCCCGGATTGCGGAGCCGCTTTCCACAATCAAATTTCATTCACCTGCCGGATTATACAGATGATGAACTTATGCAAATAGCGGAACATGCTGCATTGGATAATGATTATGCGATGACACAAGCAGCCAAACTCGAGCTCAAGGACAGGATTGAAAAAGAGCGGGTCGACGATACGTTCGGAAATGCCAGAACCGTGAGAAACCTGGTATTGGAGGCAATCTTCAAAAAAGGGGCAAGGCAGGCAGACGGTGACGATCTTACAGCCTTTACTTTATTGGATAAAGAAGATTTTGAGGCTCCGGCTCAAAGAATTGAAGATAAGCCGCTCGACCGGCTGCAGGCTCTTGTGGGACTGGATATGGTCAAGAGAGAGGTCACGACTTTGATATCTTTTGTAAGGATGCAGCAATTAAGAAAGGAAAAAGGGCTGCCATCAATACCTGTCCAGCTTCATTCCGTATTCACCGGTAATCCGGGAACAGGTAAAACAACAGTTGCCAAAATTTATGCAGAGCTTCTGAAGGAATGCGGGATGCTAAAACGCGGCCATCTGATTGTCAGCAGCCGTGCGGATTTTGTTGCTGGCTATGTGGGCCAAACTGCCATTAAGACGAAGAAAAAGATAAGGGAAGCCTTGGGCGGAGTCCTGTTCATTGATGAGGCTTATTCTCTGCTGGGACAGTCATCTGGAGACTTTGGAAAGGAAGTCATTGACACACTTGTGGATGAAATGACGCGCCATAATGAAAACCTGGTCGTCATCCTGGCTGGATATCCAACAGAAATGGACTTGCTGCTTGAAAGCAACCCGGGTCTCAGGTCGAGGTTCAAGAAATTTTTCCATTTCCCTGATTATACTGTTGATGAATTGCTAATTATCATAAAAAATTACGCAGTAAAATATCTATATCAAATTACTGACCAGGCAGCCTTGTTTTTATCCGAAGAACTTTCCAATACAGAAATAAACGGGAATGGACGATTTGCAACGAATTTAGTAGATGAAGCAATCCAGGCACAAGCGTTCAGGTTACTGGAATCCAGTAATCCGGAAGACCTCGATGAACAATCATTATATCTTGATAAACAGGATTTCGAAACAGCCTTAAATAAAGTCAAAGGGGAATAAAAAGAATGCATATTTCTGAAAAGGAAATTGAAGTCCGTTATGCTGAAACAGATCAGATGGGCGTTGTTTATCACGCGAATTATCTAGTCTGGATGGAGCTCGGAAGGACTCAATTAATCAAGGATTTAGGTTTTAATTACTCAGATATGGAGAAGGATGGCATAATCTCACCTGTCATTGATATCCAGGCTTCCTATAAAAAGCCATTGCGTTACGGGGATACTGCCACAATCAAAACATGGGTCGAAGAATATGACGGATTTCGTTCCATGTACAAGTATGAGATATATAACAATGATGGAGAGCTGTCATTGACAGGAAGTTCAAGGCATGTTTGCGTAAAAAGAGAAAATTTCAGGCCGATTTCATTAAAAAGAAACTATCCTGACTGGCATGAGGCTTACATGCGTGCCCGTAAGCAGCCAGATGAAGAAGGCAGGGAGAGATAATTGGCCTTTGGCATTAAGCGCGAACAACTAAAAAACTGGAAGCGGAAAGTTCATGAAGGGGAAATTGCATTCCTGACACATTATTGGATCGATGATCGTTTTCCAGGCTGTAGAACTGTAACAAAAGTTGGCTGTAAGGATAGGAAAAAGCTTGCTGACTGGGGAAGAAAATATGGGCTTATGCCTGAATGGATTGATGACAGAAAAAAGGATTTTCCACATTATGATTTATTCGGGCAAAAACAGGCTGAAATCCTGAAAAAAGAAGGACTTGTCAATCAGCTAGAAATAAAGAATGAAAAAGAGTAAGGCCAGCGCCTTACTCTTTTTCAAATTTGAATTCCGGTTCTTGGCCGACTGGATGAAAATCCACGATAAGGTCATGGCCATCGAAATACCAAAGGTCTTTTTCCTCGATATAATAAGTAATTCCGTTTTTTTCAGTACTTGCTCCAATATGATCCGGTTCATCCTTTGAAACGCCGAGTGAAAAACCTTTCTGCACCGTACTGAATCCGCCATAACGGACGAAGAATCTCAGGTACCCTCCCTGTGATAGGTCCATTTCATTTTCATACCAGGCTGCGGCTTGGTCATTGATTGTAATTTTCATGTCGATCTCCTTCCATTGCCGATAGGACCAGTATAACACAGCTTAAGCCATGCCTCCTCATATGAGGATTTTACAAAAGGGACAAGGCATTTTAGGATTAGTTTTTAATGAATTGAGTCATATGATTCATGATTTCCAAGTATTTATTTTCTGCATCAGCAAGGCCATATTTCCCAGCTTCCTTGAGGGGGACAACTTGATAATGACTCTGCCTGCGGCTGGACACAAAAGTTGGCATGAATTCTGGATGATCGATTGTTATTTCAGTTTTTCCTGACACTACTTCTTTAGTTATTTCAACTGTAGCCAGCCCGCCTATATCCTTATAGTCCCACATCTGGCCAGAAAGAAAATTGCCAAGGGAGTATACGACCAGTGCCTTCCTGCCGTCCTTTGCATTCAGCCATTCCATCGGCTGGAGAACATGCGGATGTTGGCCAAAGATTATATCTACGCCTTGATCAACTAAAAATTGGGCAAGCTGCTTTTGCTCTTCAGTCGGGAAGCGCTGATATTCATTTCCCCAGTGTACGCTCATGACAACAATATCTGACTGCTTTCTGGCACGCTGTATTTCTGATTTCATCACTTCCCGGTCAATCAAATTGACCAGATAGTCTTTGCCCATCGGAACTGGAATCCCGTTGGTTCCGTAAGTATACGAAAGATAGCATACCTTTATGCCGTGTTTATTCAGTATTCTTAGCGTTTGCCGGTCCTGTTTATCTTTAAATGAGCCAACATAAGGAAGCCCTTCCATATCCATATTGCCTATAGAGGAAAGCACGCCTTTTTCTGATTTATCCAAAGAATGATTATTTGCATTTGATACGATATCCACCCCTGAATCAAGCAAAGCGTTACCAACCTCTGCAGGACTGTTGAAAACTGGATAGCTGGATAATCCCAAGGCGGTTCCTCCCAGTATGGTTTCCTGGTTGGCGAGCAGGAGGTCAGGAGCCGTCAGGTAATTTTTAACATAACTGAACATAGGCATGAAATCGTATCCTTTTCCAGTAAAAGCATCTTCATATAAAGTATCATGAATTAAAATATCTCCGACTGCTCCCAATTTGATAGTTTGGATAAAAACCTTCCCGGATATATCCATGGATCTGGGAATATGAGGTGTTTGAACTCTTTGCAGTTCAGTCGTGTCTTTTGCATGGACATCCTCATACATTTGGAATAATAGGGCAGATGCTGCAATCCCCAAACCTGCAACAATGGTTAAACCAATAAATGATCTTCTTTTACGTCGCTTTTTTCTCATGACGTTCTCCCCAGAATGTCGTAGGCATCTTTATTTTTTTGCCTTTAAGGATAATATAGTATAAAAAAGAAATGAAAAGTATAGCTTTTGTGAGCATGACGACAATTTGTCACATTTTGCTTATTAAATCCGATATGTAGGGTATATAAAAATAGTTTCTATTTCTGAAAGAAACCTCTTATTTTTAAAAGGTAATCACATGTTTTTTTAAAAGGCTTTGTAATAAAATGCTGTTGATTTCCATTCCGGGCGCTTCGCTTTGCTCCTGCGGGGTCTCACCTGTCCCGCTGCATCACGAAGGAGTCTGCGCGCCTGGAACGAAGAGCAAAAGGATCTCATTTCAACAATGCTAGAGGCAACAATCTTTGCGAAAACACCCTAAAAATATTTAAAATTGATTAAAAGAGGTGAAAATACTATGTTTGATATAACCGAGAGTGCGTATAAAATACTTCACAAAGCAATAAACAGTGAAAGTTCTGATGGGGAAAAACTGTATGTAAGGCTTACAATGGGCATTGGCTGAGGTGGCCCGCAGCTCAGAGCTGCTCTGGAGGAGCGGCCGTTAACAAAGGATAAAATCTTCACATTCGGACCTGTCGAGATATTGATCCATGAGGGGGACCTCGTGTATTTTGATCACACTAGGCTAGATTACACGAAAGATGTTTTTGGTGTGGGGCGCTTTAAGCTTTTAAAGGTATAATTATAGCGGATACATATGCTGTATCCGCTATTTATTATATTGCTGTTTCTTTCAGCACTCGCATTGTTCGAGGAAATCCATAAGTTCATCTATATTGTGTATTTTAATCATTTTATTGCTGACTTTGTCTGCTTCGTTTTGCTCTGCCATGAACTCAACAACAAAATCCTCCGGCGGTGAGACCTCAGCAGTGGAGGTAGAGAAAGTATATTGACCTGTTGGCTTTAACACATCTTCCATGTCAATCCGCCATCCTTTCTTTATATCTTACCTATAGTTTACCAGTGTTTCCCTGCCCATAACGCTGGGGGTTATGACAATTTTTTGACTTTGCTGCCGCTCCTTTATGCAATTATAGGCAGCCTGATTGAGAACTTCGTATGCCCAGCACTGGATTCTGCTAAAAGGACGCCTCCATGCTCCTCAACAATTTGCTTGCTGATGACCAGACCTATACCTGTACCATTCTCCTTTGTTGTAAAGAAAGGCGTGAATAGGTTTGTTTCCGCTGCAGGAGCAATACCTGGTCCATTGTCAATAATGCTGATGATGGCCCATTCTTCGTCCTTATCAGTTTCAATAATTATTTCACCGTTATATGTTGAGCTGTCAGTTATTGCATCAAATGCATTTTGGAGAAGATTCATAATCACCTGTTTTAATTGTTTTTCATCCCCAAATACTGTCAATTCCTCATCCAATGTATGAACACACATGGAGATTTCCTTTAGCGATGCTTCACTTGAGTATAAATTTTTCAGCTGCGTAATCAGCTTATTTAATGATAGTGTTGTTTTCTTAGTGATCGTATTCTTGAATACTGATAGAAAATCGCTTATCAGTTCATTTGCACGATTGATTTCATCCAAAGCAACATCAGCCAGCTCTTTTTTTCCTGCAGAGTAAAGTTCCTGTCTTATTAGCTGGATAAAACCTTTAATAGTCGTCAGGGGATTCCGGATCTCATGTGCAAGTCCAGCGGCCAGTTTGTTTGTCACTGTTGCCTGGTGGTGAAACTGTACTAAGGTTATGTCTTCCTGAAGCTGGTTAAGTTTTTCCTGTTTTGCTCCAATTTCTTTTTCCAGCAATAAACATTCTTCTTCCAGTTCCATTTTTCGGGCTAATAATTGTTCGATTATGGGCTGCTGAAGAGAAGTGGGGGAAACATGGCCCTTAGATACTCTTCTTTCTGTCTCCATTTTAAGAACAACTTCTTGATTGATTGAATTTTTTAAAGTTGGGGGGCAATTAAAGTTAAAGCCATTCGGAATCAAAAGATAATTTTGAGAATTTTTCATTTATTAACCCTTCTTTTCTAAAAGTAAGGCTCTGTTAAAGCTGAATATTGGTTTTTAAACGCTGTTGATTGTAGTGGAAGGCGCGTAGACTCCTTCGGGATTAAGCGGGCAGGTGAGACCTAGGTAGAAGTGAACCGGAAAAAGGTTCATTTTACCCCGGTAGAAATGGCCCGAAAAGAAGGGTTCATTTTACCCCGGTAGAAATGGCCCGAAAAGAAGGGTCCATTTTACCCCGCAGAAGCGAAGCGCCGAGGAGGCTCACCGCACACCCCAAGAAAAATTCGCTCTTGAAAAAGCCGGCAATTGGGCTTTTTCATAATTTTTCAGAGGAAAGCGAAGCGCCTGGAACGAAAATCAACTGCCTTGTTTAACAAAGCCAAAAGTATAGTAAGTTTGTTTGAATCCGACTTGAATCGGGTAATTTCTTCAGGAATTCCATAAGACAGAAAAGGGGAACCCAATTTCGATTTCTTTCGAATTTATATGACATTTGCATTTTAATTATACCAGTTTCTTTGAGTTGTTTTTAATAAAGAACAAAATTTTTTTTATTTAGAACATAAAGCGCAGAAAAAGGGGAAAAACATTTAATGAGTTATGTTATTAGAGTATTTAAGGAATTTGTGACGCAAAATGTGGATTCTTGGATTACTGAGATTCAATTCGAAATTAATCGGATTCAGCCAGAAACTTATTTAAGACTATCAGATCTTAATCGGGAGGAAATTTATAAGAAACAGCTGCAGCAATTCGTTCAACTCCTGGCAGACTCAGCTGTCGGGGAAACCAATCAAATTGAAATCGAGAATTGGGCAAATGAAGTCAGCGAAGAAAAAGTAAAGCTTGGGCTCACCCTTTTTCAATCGATCCAGCACTTTAATATCATCCGTTCAATCACCTGGAATACATTAGAGGACTTGGCCGGTGCAGAGGAAAAAATTAGTGGTATCATGGCTTTGCAGGCAGGCAAGTTCATAAATGATTTTATAGATGGAATCATATTGATTTTCACGAATGCCTATACTGGATTGACAAACAAAAGACTGCGCGCCCAGCAGGAGGTCATTGATGAACTTAGCACACCTGTCATCTCCATTGTGGATGGCGTGGCTGTCCTGCCGATTATCGGGGATATTGATACGCATAGAGCAAAACTGCTCATGGAGCACACTTTAAGGGAAACAAGCAGACAGGAAGTAGATTGTTTGATCATGGACCTTTCCGGAGTTTTCATTGTCGACACTATGGTTGCTCAGGAGCTGTTCAAGATCATAGACAGCCTAAAGCTTACAGGAGTAGAAGTGAATATAACAGGTATGAGGCCAGAACTTGCGCAGTCCGTCGTCACACTTGGTATTCAATTCAACGATATCAAAATATATAACAATTTAGGGCAGGCCTTAAAAGCCTTTGGAATTGTCCGTAAATAAAATTCCGTGATTGTCTAATAGAATCACTTATAAAAAAATAAAGCCGGCAAACCAATTTTAATTCTGTTTGCCGGCTTTATTTTACAGCCATTTAATTTTTGGCTCGGTTTTATTGCGGATGCGCACGATATTTGCACGATGCCTATAGATGACAAAGGACGCAAGTACAGCGACAACAATGATTAGAGGCAAGTCTGCAGTGAAGAGTGAATAAATGAATGCTCCGACCGCGGTCAGCATAGATGATAATGACACAATTTTTGTTATGTACAGACAAATGAAAAAGAATAAGAGCATAAAGACAAATAATAGCGGTGCATAAGCGAGGAGTACTCCGCCTGAAGTTGCCACTGCCTTGCCGCCGCGAAAACCTGCAAAAACAGGATACATATGGCCAATTACTGCGAATATCCCGACTGCGAGCATGTGCAGTTCCGAATCAAAAAATACAGGCAGGAATGCAGCAAGGGTACCCTTCAATACATCCGCGATACTAACGGCCATCCCGGCCTTGACCCCAAGAGTACGAAAGGTATTCGTTCCTCCAAGATTGCCGCTTCCATGCTCACGAATGTCCTTTCCAAAGAACACCTTACCTACAATCAATCCTGAAGGTATCGATCCCAGCAAATAGGCGAGAAGAATGATAATTGCGTTTAATGCCATAAAAAATTCTCCTTTAATGATTATACGGTTCTTTTATTTTACCATGTTCTATCAAAAACTCCATGCAAATCTTGTACAAATAAGCCTTATCGGCGAAATTTCAGCCGGGCAGAGAAGCTGTCAGATACATGCTAAGTTTATAACTGACTTAAAAAGTAAATAAGTAAGGTATCTAAGCTAAGGAGTTTATTATATGGAAATTGCGAAAAAAGCAATCAAACACAAAAAACTGCTGATTTTACTGTTGTTCGTGCTGTTAGTAGGCATCACCGCCTACCACCATACTCACAAAGATCTGCCTGAGGGGCTTTCCTATGAAGGGAAGGTCCATAAAGTCAAGGATGTCCGCTTTCTTTCCGATTTAACCTATACTGCCAACGATGGGGAAAAGAAATTTGAACAGGAAATCTTCGACACAATCTTAAAAAGGATAGGTGAAGCAGAGGATTTTATCGTTCTGGACATGTTCTTATTCAATGACTATTATAAAAAAGACATGGGCTATCCTGAAATCAGCGAAAGCATAAGTGAAAAATTGATTGCCCAAAAGAAAAAACATAAAGATATCAAGATAGTGTTTATTACTGATGAAATAAATCTTACTTATGGTTCACACAAGTCAGATACACTGAAAGAGCTTCGGGATAACGGAATCAAGGTCATTTTCACTGACCTTGACCCATTAAGGGATTCCAATCCTTTGTATACGGCAGTGTGGAGAGTCTTTTTTCAGTGGTTTGGGCAGTCAGGGGAAGGATGGATACCTAATCCCATGGCAAAGAACGCACCTGATGTAACGTTAAGATCCTATCTGGAACTGCTTAATCTGAAAGCGAACCATCGGAAAATCTTCGTTACAGAAAAATCAGCAATCGTTGCTTCTGCAAATCCTCATGATGCAAGTGGCTTTCATTCCAACATCGCTTTTGAAACAAGCGGAAATGTCATTGGAGATCTTTTGCAGTCAGAACAGGCTGTAGCTAATTTCTCTGGAGATGGAAACCTCCCTGAATACGACAGAGAGGATGAGTCAGGCCCAATTGAAGTCCAGGTACTGACAGAGGGAAAGATTTTCAAGCATCTGCTAAAAGAGCTGAAAGAAGCAGGCAAAGGAGATACAATTTGGATAGGCATGTTCTACCTTGCTGAAAGGAATGTCATTGATGAAATTGATAAAGCCGCTGACCGGGGAGCAAAGGTAAAAATCATCCTGGACCCTAACACTAATGCTTTTGGAAACCAGAAATCAGGTCTTCCTAACATTCCTGTTTCGGCAGAGATGGAAAAGCTGGGCAGCGAAAACATTGAAATCAAATGGTATAATGCCGGGGAAGAGCAATATCATACAAAAATGATCTATATAGACCACGGAGAAAAGGGCATGATTCTCGGTGGCTCTGCCAATTTCACGAGACGAAATCTGGATGACATGAATCTGGAAACCAATCTTAAAATCGATGCCCCAGCCAATGCCAAGGTTGTCAAGGATGTTAAAGAATACTTCCACCGGCTGTGGAATAATGAGCAAGGTGTATACACCTTGGATTATGAAGAGAACAAAGATGAAATGACTCCATTCAAATATATCATCTACTGGATCCAGAAAATCCTCCAATTTACAAGCTATTGACGAAAAGG
Organism: Mesobacillus sp.; assembly: GCF_057785455.1. Classification (NCBI taxonomy): domain Bacteria; kingdom Bacillati; phylum Bacillota; class Bacilli; order Caryophanales; family Bacillaceae; genus Mesobacillus; species Mesobacillus sp. The sequence goes on along the minus strand of NZ_JBYNSB010000042.1, from coordinate 125,651 downwards.
CTCCCTTGCTGGGGGGCCTTTTTACTTGGGCAGATTTCAATTATTTAATCCATCAAGCAAATTTCCCTTCTCATTTCCAATTTCATTAAGTACGATAATCAATAAGGGGGAATACATGGATGGCTCAACTAAACATAAAAAATACTAAACCCATTTCCAAAACACTTATCTTAGCAGGCTTGTTCTTTTCTGCACTATTACTATCATCTGTTATTATATATTTGCTCTATCCTTTTGCTTCCAATGAAAAAAAGGAATATTTCACTGGTCAGCATCCAATTCTTTTCAAAGGGAGCCAGGCCGGAAACGCTTTGTTTTATGATCAGAATTATTATGTCCCGCTTGAATTCTTAAAGATACTAGATGATTCTATCGTTTATGATCAAAGATCTGAGTCTGTCATTTTTACGACCAAGGATAAAGTAGTGCAAATGCCAACTGATTCTCTTACATATTTTATCAACCAAAAGCCAGTAGAGCTGCAAATCATGCCAATCAGGTCAGAGGATGGGAAGCTTTATATTTCATTGGATCCTGTCATTGGCTATTTACCTTATCAATACAAAGTAATGAACGATTCAGAAGCACTTATATTTCAAGCTGAAGGTGAAGAGCTGAAAACCGGGATTGTGACAGAAAGTGATATTCATCCTGAAAAGCTGCGGCTGCGAACAGGCACTGGCCTCGAACATCCCTATACAGGGCAGGCAGAAGGCGGCGAGCTCCTTTATCTGGAATCTGAAAAAGAAGATTACTATTATGTGAGGAGGGCAGATGGGGTGGCAGGATACATACAGAAAAAATTCATTATCCCTGGAAAGACAGAAACAATAGCAGCTTCAAAGCCAATCCCTCCGAAGAAACTCCCAGAGCTTACTGGGCCGATCCAGCTGACATGGGAAGCGGTTTATACAAAAAATCCAGATCCTGCGCAAATACCCGAAATGCCTGGAGTCAATGTCATTTCACCGACATGGTTCCACTTGGAAAACGATGCCGGCTCCATAAAAAGCCTTGCGTCCGCGGAATACAGCAACTGGGCAAAAACAAAAGGCTATCATATTTGGGGTCTATTCACGAATGCTTTTGATCCGGATTTGACTCACAAAGCGTTCAAGGATTATGAGACGAGGCAATCAATGATCCGCCAGCTGCTGCATTATTCCCATATGTACGGACTTCAGGGAATCAATCTTGACATTGAAAACGTAAATCCAGAGGATGGCCCATTAATCACCCAATTCGTCAGAGAGGCAGCTCCGTTCTTCCGCGAGGCCGGGCTTGTCCTTTCCATGGATATAACCTTTGTTTCTGGAAGCGTAAACTGGTCCCAATTTTATGAGCGGGAAAAGCTGGCCCAGACCGTCGATTATCTCGTTGTTATGGCATATGATGAACACTGGGCAAGCTCACCAGTTGCAGGAAGTGTCTCTTCATTGCCCTGGGTGGAGAAAAATCTGGCCAGCCTGCTTGAAATCGTCCCTCAAGAAAAATTGATCCTGGGTGTACCTTTGTATACTAGGCTCTGGTCAGAAACAGAAAAAGAGGACGGTACGATCGAAGTAACGTCTAAATCTCTATCGATGGATAAGGCAAAGCAATGGGTTGCTGAAAACCAAGCGAAGATAAAATATGATCCGGACTCCGGACAAAATTATGTGGAGCATTATGTACAATATGATAAAACAACCTATAAAATTTGGCTTGAGGACGAATTATCCTTAAGAAAGCGAGCCGAGCTATCAAAGAAATATCAACTCGCGGGCATCGCAGCCTGGTCCCGTTTTTTTGCTGACCACACTGCCTGGACCGCATTAAAACCTGGTGATGACCAAACTGTTACAAAAAAATAATGATAAAATTGGAGTTTACAGACATGAAAACTAGCCTTTCTGCAATCCAATGGATGGCTTTTATCATCGCTGGTTCTATCGTGGCCCCTATTGCGATCGCTGACCTATACCAGCTTAGCCCAGAAGAAACAACAGGGCTCGTACAGCGTACAATGTTCATCCTCGGATTATCAAGCCTGCTTCAGGCAACAATCGGCCACCGCATGCCAATTAACGAAGGTCCAGCCGGCCTCTGGTGGGGAGTATTTGCTATCTATGCAGGATTAAGCACGACTCTATTTTCATCCAGGATGGAAACATTACAGGCTTTAGAAGGAGCCATGATTATCAGTGGCGTCGTCTTTTTCTTGTTAAGCTTATTAAAGCTGATTGAAAAGCTGGCCCAATTATTTACACCGGTTGTAAGCGGCATTTATCTGCTATTATTGATCATCCAGCTAAGCGGCTCATTCCTGAATGGCATGATGGGATTGGACAGCAGCCATAACCAGATTGACCTGTCCATAACAGTATTCAGCGCTGGATTGGTTGGCTTCACCTTCTATATTTCAAGGCATCGGATAAAATGGATTAGCCAGTATTCAATCCTGATCAGCCTTGCCGGGGGATGGATCCTCTATTCATTATTCGATCTTGGAGAGGCACTGCACGATTATGCCGGGCCTTCATTTGCACTTCCAGACTTATTCACCTTTGGAATGCCTGTGTTTGATTCAGGATTGATGGTCACATCTGTATTCATCACCTTTCTCCTGATTACAAATATGCTGGCAAGCATAAGGGTTACCGGACAAGTCTTGAAGGATAGAGGGATAGATAATGGGAAGCTTCGATATCGCGCAAGCGGCTTTACGGCAGGTATAAACCAGTTGCTTGGCGGGATTTTTTCCGCAATCGGCCCTGTTCCTATTTCTGGTGCAGCAGGTTTCATCGCAACAACAGGTATTACCAAAATCTCGCCATTCATCATCAGTTCTTTATTGATTATTGGAACAAGTATGATTCCAGGAGCCATGTCATTTTTCGCTTCACTTCCGGCACCAGTCGGCTATTCAGTCACTTTTGTGATTTTTGCGAACATGGTTGGTATTGCCTTTTCCGAATTTGATCGGGAGCCTGACAAGAACAGGACAAAACTTGTCATTGGCATATCTCTGCTGGCTGGCGTGGGAGCAATGTTCGTCCCAGGAGAAGCATTCAAAGATGTTCCGCCGGCACTAGTGTCGATCCTTAATAACGGATTGATTCTAGGAACGGTCATTGCTGTGATGATCGACCAATTATCAATAGGAAGACAAAGAATCAAAAACAAAACTAAATTAGAAAACCGTTGATAAATATAGTTTTTTTGATTTCGTTAATAATTATCTATTCCTGATTCCCGGTTAACAATTGTGATTCTGAAAAATAACAAGAGCAAGGCTAGATGTTTTGTACCGATAACCAGAGTTAAGGTATGATTGATTTAACGAATTTTATAAATAGGAGTGAATGAACCATGCCAATCGTAAACCCAAGCCGGGAGGAAATCGGAAAGATCCTAAAGGAATCAAAAAGGATAGCAGTTGTCGGATTGAGCGATAATCCACAGCGAACCTCATATATGGTATCTCAGGCAATGCAATCTGCAGGATATGAGATCATCCCTGTCAACCCAACAGTTGATGAAGTGCTGGGCGTAAAAGCAGTTAAGACGCTCAAGGACATAGAGGGACATGTCGATATCGTCAATGTTTTCCGCAGGTCCGAATACCTCCCGGAAATCGCTCAAGAATTCGCAGAAATTGATGCTGATATTTTTTGGGCTCAGCTTGGCGTTGAAAACGAAGAAGCATATAAATTTTTAAAAGAGAAAAATTATACCGTCATAATGGATCGCTGCATCAAAGTTGAACATGCAATGACAAAATAATGCTCTGCCCGCGTGAGAACTAAACATTCTCACGCTTTTTCATTATTGAGGATTTAAATGCGAATTAAGCACCACTTTTTTTCAGCCAGCAAATCAGCCATACTAGTGTAATATATATGTAATTTCAAGGCAGGGATTTAAATTGGAATACTTAAACAAACAGCTGGCCCAGGAGATTGTTGACAGGACGATGGGCATTATTGGACGGAATATCAATGTTATGGACCACAAAGGCATGATCATCGGTTCAGGGGACAAAAACAGGATTGACAATATCCATGAAGGTGCAGTTATTGTTCTGGAAAGAGGAGAAGGTTTTACTATAAGTGAAGAGGACACGAAGAGATTTCACGGTGTCAAAGCAGGAGTGAATCTTCCTATTACCTTTAATGGAAAAATTGTTGGGGTTATCGGGATTACCGGGAACCCTGACGAAGTCTTGAACTTCGGAGAGCTAGTCAGGATGGCTGCTGAGCTGAGTTTGCAGCAGGCTGTTCTTATAAATGAAATCCAATGGGACGAAAGGCTGAAAGAAGAGCTTGTAAGTCAAATCATTCATTTTGACGGAAAAATCGATCCGCTTTTTTATGAACGTTCCAAGCGAATGAATATCGATCTTGAGCTCCCAAGAACAGCCATCATCCTTTTGACCACTGACAGCAAGAGAACATTTACCTTTTTAAAGAACAGACTTGAAAAAGCCGATTTGTCCCTGGTACAGCATGATCGAATCATCATACTGAAAAAAAATCCACCAGGTGATAAGAGTCATCTATCTATTACCAAAATTGCAGCTTCTTGGATTAAAGCGCTTAAGAACACTACAGGGATAGATGTGAAGGCTGCTGTTGGAGATTTTCACGAAGGGTTAGCAGGAATCGGAAAGTCATACAGAGAGGCAGCTGATGCTCTGACCGCCGGTTTAAAACTTTCTCCCGAAGTATCTATATATACATATCGTGATTTTTATTTCCCTATTTTTTTATTAGCTGCTGGCAGGGCAGGATTGGCTGATGGCCTTCAATCACTTGCTGAGGTACTTGGTGATAAGGATCCAAAGGGTGAACTCATGGAAACCTTGCGTATTTTTATAGAATCTAATGGTGATATGAATGCGGCGGCCCAAAAGCTTTTCATACACAGGAACACCCTGAGATACAGGCTTGATAAGATAACGGACATAACCAGCAAGGATCCCCGCAATACGAAAGAGCTTCTCCAATTATATGTGGCAACCATTACTCTTAAGCTAAAGTAATTGTGCATTTGCACAAAAAGACCTGTCTTAGTACAGGTCTTTTTTGGTGGTTTGACTGATGAAACACCTTAAGACAGCGCTTACAATAGAGATACAACAACATACATCGAGGGGGAATAACAGTGGAGGTCCAAGTAAGCGCTTTCGGCGCTGTAGTCGCACTAGTAGTAGCCATTTTCCTGATTTTAAAGAAGGTTTCGCCTGCATACGGTATGATAGCGGGTGCCCTGGTTGGCGGCCTGGCTGGCGGCGTCGATATAACAAATACAGTTACATTGATGATGGAGGGGGCAAAAGGGATCATACCCGCAGTCTTAAGAATATTGGCTGCAGGTGTGCTCGCAGGAGTTCTGATTGAATCTGGAGCAGCAGCTGTCATTGCTGAAACCATCGTAAAAAAGGTAGGAGAGACAAGGGCATTGCTTGCCCTTGCCATCGCCACGATGATCCTGACTACGGTAGGAGTATTCATTGACGTGGCAGTTATTACTGTATCTCCAATCGCTCTGGCAATTGCTAACAGAGCCGGCATCTCCAAAACTGCAATTTTGCTTGCCATGATTGGAGGCGGCAAAGCTGGCAATATCATGTCTCCGAACCCAAATGCCATTGCAGCCGCAGACGCTTTCCATATTCCATTAACGTCCGTAATGGCTGCAGGGATCATTCCAGCTGCCTTCGGACTAACCGTTACCTATATTTTAGCTAAAAGACTTGTGAACAAAGGATCGAAGGTTACAGCACAAGAAAGTGAGACAAAGCTTAATGGAAAGCTCCCATTAATTATTCCAGCTGTTGTAGCTCCGCTTGTGACCATCGTACTTCTTGCGCTTCGTCCCTTGTTTGACATAAACATTGATCCAATGATTGCACTGCCGCTCGGTGGTATTGCCGGTGCACTTGCTATGGGCCATATTAAGAGAATTAATGATTATGCAGTAGCAGGTCTTGGCAAAATGTCCGGAGTCGCAATCATGCTCTTAGGAACGGGGACACTTGCAGGCATCATTGCCAATTCTGGATTGAAGGATGTTGTCATTAATAGCCTGGATGCACTTGGACTGCCTGGATATGTATTGGCACCTGTTTCCGGTATCTTTATGTCAGCTGCAACCGCTTCAACGACTGCTGGTACAGCAGTTGCTTCCCAAGTATTTGGATCTACGATTCTTGAAATGGGCGTAACAGCACTTGCCGGCGCTGCAATGGTACATGCCGGCGCCACTGTTCTGGATCACCTGCCACACGGAAGCTTTTTCCATGCAACCGGTGGAAGCGTGAATATGGAAATTAAAGAACGATTGAAAGTCATTCCATATGAAACGGCAGTAGGTCTAACCCTTGCTATCGTATCCACATTAATCTTTGGAATCTTTAAGTTCTTCGGTTAACACATATAGACAATGTCCGGATTAAAAAATCCGGACTTTACTTTCTATTTTGAGAGGAGAAGCAAGTCATGAAAATCGTTATTGCCCCGGATTCTTTTAAGGAAAGCCTTACAGCGCTTGAAGCTGCACATGCAATAGAAACAGGTATGAAAAAAATCATTCCGGATGCACAATTTGTTAAAATCCCTATGGCTGATGGTGGAGAAGGAACTGTTCAATCGTTAGTTGATGCAACAGAGGGAAGGCTCATATCCAAGAAAGTGACAGGCCCTCTTGGAGAACTCGTGGACGCATTTTTCGGGATATCAGGCGATGAAAAAACAGCTGTAATCGAAATGGCTGCAGCATCTGGACTGCACCTGGTTCCTGCAGACAAGAGAAACCCGTTGATCACGACAACCAAAGGTACCGGAGAATTGATACTTGAAGCCCTCAATTTAGGCGTCAGGCATATTATCGTAGGGATCGGAGGAAGTGCTACAAATGACGGAGGAGCCGGTATGGCCAAGGCCCTGGGAGTGAAATTCCTTGATTCCTCAGGAATGGAAATAGGGGATGGCGGCGGGGCTTTAAGTGACCTGGAAACCATTGATCTCTCAAGTATTGATTCCAGATTGGCCTCTGTTAAAATCGAGGTTGCCTGTGATGTTGATAATCCGCTTACAGGGCCAAAAGGAGCTTCAGCTATTTTTGGCCCTCAAAAAGGAGCAACTCCAAAAATGATCGGCCAATTGGATGAGAACCTTAAGCATTATGCAAAAACAATCCTGAATGATACAGGAAAAGATATCGAGCACATTGCAGGAGCTGGTGCAGCAGGCGGACTCGGAGGAGGCTTAATGGCATTTCTTAATGCAGAGCTGAAGAGAGGCGTCGATATTGTCCTTAAGGCTGTTCAGCTTGAGGAATATGTAAAGGATGCCGACTTCGTCATAACAGGGGAAGGTAAAATCGATGGCCAAACGATATTTGGGAAAACACCAATAGGGGTTGCCAAGACTGCAAAAAAGCATGATGTTCCAGTCATCGCGATTGCCGGAAACATAGGCCATGACAGTGAGATAGTCCATGATCATGGGATAGATGCAGTGTTCAGCATCGTTCCAGGGGTAGTTGAACTCTCGGACGCATTTGCGAATGCAGAAGAATATGTTGAAAGGCTTTCTGCCAATATCGCCTCAGTCATAAAATTAAGTCATTAAAAAACCGAAGCCGTGATGCTGTTTCAAGCATCGGCTTCGGTTTTTTTATAAATTGAAATTTTTTGGCAAAATAAAAACACCTTAAAAGGTGCAACAAGAAAAATGTATTTGAAATATAAATATGCACATAGTAAAATGGAAGTTGATTCTCACAACTTAAGAATCGAACATATACACAAAAACTCTATAATAACAATATCACAAAACAAAGCAGGATGTCAAGTAAAAGAGCAGATTTTGGGGAGTGATTTTTATGGAAGACAAACAGCAGCAAGTTCTGAAGCACGAACAAGAACGAGTAGATTCCATCATTGAGGTAATCGACAAGAAAGCGGAAAAGTGGAAGGAAAGCTCAAGCGGTGTCGGCTCAGATGCTCTTCAAATCAGGAAAACTTTTTGGGAAGATGTTACCGTCAATTTTACTGAAGCGGATGATGTTGAAGAAACCCTAACAAGTATCAAGCAGCAGGCAGCCCTCCTTTCAGAGCGTGAACGTACCCAATCTCAAATGCATAAACAATTGCATACCCTTTCACGTTTGAGGTTTTCTCCCTATTTTGGGAGAGTCGATTTTACAGAGAAAGGAGAGGCGGACACTGAAAAGATTTACCTTGGGATTGCCTCTCTGATGGATGAAAAGGAAGAAAACTTTTTGATTTACGATTGGCGTGCTCCAATTTCAGGCCTTTACTACGATTATTCTCCAGGACCTGCGGAATACAAGACCGAAACAGAAAAAATAGAAGGAACAATGGAGCTGAAACGACAATTTGTTATTAAATCAAGCAAAATAAAGGCCATGTTCGAAACAGGTGTTACGATTGGCGACGAAATGCTTCAGGAAGTCCTCGGAAATAACGCAGATACCCAGATGAAAACGATCGTAGCCACCATTCAAAAGGAACAAAACCAAATCATCAGGAATGACTCCAGCAGTCTGGTCGTTGTCCAGGGTGTGGCTGGAAGCGGAAAGACTTCAGCAGCGATGCAGCGAGTCGCTTACCTTCTATACAGATACAGGAATATTATCAAATCAGAAAATATCATGCTATTTTCCCCAAACCCGCTGTTCAATAGTTATGTTGCTACCGTCCTTCCGGAATTGGGAGAAGAAAATATGCAGCAGGCTACTTTCCAGGAATACCTGGCTACAAGATTCGGCGGGGACTACACTTTGGAAGATCCGTTCGAACAGATGGAATATCTTCTGGAAGCAAATAAAGACCATGAGTATTATGCCAGAAAGGACAGTATCCGTTTCAAGGCAAGCCTGGACTTCAAATATCTCCTGGACCGATATGCTGAAAAATTGTCCCAGGAAACACTCCCGTTCAAGTCAATCGGATTCAAGAAACGGAGCGTCATATCCAAACAGGAGATTTCGGCTTACTATGATTCCCTTGATAAGAGCATTTCGATGCCAAACAGGATTCAGCTTGTCAAAGAGTGGCTTATCAAGGAACTTAAGAAAAAATCGAAAGCTGAGCAAAAGCAGGAGTGGGTCGAGAAGGAAATTCAATACCTTGAAAAAGAAGACTATCTTGAAGCCTTCCAGCAAAGCCAGAAAAAACAGGGTTCAACTGATGATACATTCAACGACTACGAAAAGGAGCAAAGGTTCCTTGCTGAAATGGTTGTCAAAAAGCGTTTCAAGCCACTCTTTAATTCTGTGAAAAAGCTTAGATTCATTAATACAAGAGCTATTTTTATCAGCTTCTTTAAGGAGGATCACTCACTGTCGCCAGCTCTTCCTGGCGATTGGGAAAAAACTTGTGTAAAAACAGTTGAAAATCTTGAAAATGGTTATATTGCCTTTGAGGATGCAACTCCATTTTTATACCTTCAGGATCTGATTGAAGGACGCAAATCGAACACATCCATCCGCCATGTGTTCATTGATGAAGCGCAGGATTATACACCATTTCAATTTGCCTATATTAAGATGCTTTTTCCCTATAGCAAAATGACCTTGCTTGGAGATATCAACCAGGCCATCTATTCTGGCCCGACTGGAGCACCAACAATCCTCGCTGAATCAGAACTGGACTTCGGTGAAAAAGAAACGTTCAAGCTCACCAAAACATACAGGTCGACTCGTGAAATCGTCGAATTCACCCGCCAGCTGATTGAAGGGGGAGAGTTGATCGAGCCATTCAATAGGAAAGGGCCAAAACCTGTGATTGTAGAATTGCCGGACAAAGCCGCGCGCGCTGGCCGCACAGCAGAAATCATCAAAGATCTGAATAAGGCAGGGCATAAGAATGTCGCGATTATTTGCAAAACAGCAAAAGAAAGTAAAGCGGCCTTTGAGGATATCAGGAAATACCATGATGCCCGTTTAATTGAAAAAGGCACATTAACATTTGAAAGCGGATTGAATGTGGTGCCAGCTTATCTTGCAAAAGGGATTGAGTTCGATGCAGTCATTATCTATGACTCATCCGATTATCAAAGGGAAGAGGAGCGCAAATTGCTCTACACAGCTTGCACAAGGGCAATGCATGAGCTAATGATTCTTTCAACCGGAAAGATGAGCCCGCTGTTCGAAAAAGCTTCACACGAAACATATTTGATTAATTAAACGAAAAAAGCTCATCCCATGCCGGGTGAGCTTTTTTCACAAGTTATCGAAAAATCCCAAAGAGGCTGTTTCGGACCTTTTGGCTTTTCCCGTTATTTGTTTCAGCTTCATGGAGAGCTGAGTTAACATCGATTAAACCACTGCCGAAATCATTGTCTTTCCCTTGTTCCCCAAGATCGATTGCTGAATGTTTTATAATGTTCATGATCTGAGTATTGGTCAATTCAGGGTTTGCAGATTTGATCAAAGCTGCAAGGCCGGCAACATGAGGAGCGGCCATGGAGGTCCCAGATAGAGCAGCATACTGATTGTTGAAATAAGTGCTTGGAATATATACCCCAGGCGCAGCGATATCAATATAATCTCCATAATTTGAAAAACTGGCGCGCCTCCCATCATAATCCACGGCTGCGACACTCATTACTTCTGGATATGCCGATGGGTAAGTGGGCTGGTTGGACCCATCATTACCGGCAGCAGAAACCATTACTACATTCCGGGAATAAGCATACTGCACCGCTTCTTCGAGTACCTTTGAAGGCTGGTAATTCCCTAAGCTCAAGTTAATGATATCCGCACCATGATCCACTGCCCAGACAATTCCTTTTGCAATATCAAAGGTAGTGCCGTATCCTTTTGCACCCATTGCCTTGACTGGCATGATTTTGTTGAACCAGGTCATGCCGGCTATACCCTCCTGGTTATTTGTCTCAGAAGCAATTATCCCAGCTACATGGGTACCATGTCCGTTGTCATCATCAGGAGCATTGTTTTCATTTAGTACATTATAGCCTTCGACCAGCCGATTCCTAAGTTCTGGATGATCCAGGTCAACACCTGTATCGACAATTGCAATTTCAATATTCTCCTTGCCCCGGGTTATGGACCAGCCTTCTTCTGTTCCAATTACAGGCAGATTCCATTGATAATTTTCTTTATAAAGCAAATCATTTGGGCTGGTACCCGGAACCTTCGGAGTGCCAGCCTGATTTTGCATCAAAATAAAATTCGGTTCGACATACTCCACATTGGGGTCCGCGGTAATATAATCAATCATCTCCGTTGTTTCCATTGAAGTGGAGCGGAAGATGTAAATTGAATCGAGATGCTTATTCACTACCCAGCCCTTAATATCCCGGGTGATGCGGTCGATTTCTTCTTCAGTCGGTTCTGTTAGAAAATCGACAGCTGCTTCATGATCATAATAATGGCTTGTGTCTTTATCATTATGACGGATTAACGTGACCTCTTGCTGAGAATCCAGCTGTTTCTTTATGCCTTCTCCCATTTCTACATTATTTATCTTAACCATGCCTGGGCGTCGGTTTTCTGTATTTATCAGGATTTGCGGTCCCGTGTTTTGTACCCCCGGCTGAGTCTGGTTCCTGGTTGAACCGTCCATTCTAAAAGCTCCGCCGGCTGTCAAACCAAGCACTAACAGCAATCCCGCTGCAAGTATCCATATTCTTATCGTTTTCATAAAAATCCTCCGTTAACTGATTTGTTTTTATGTTGCAGTAGAGGAACCATATTTACTGACGGGAATCACTGGTATTTTACAAAATGCCGTTTTTTCAAACAGGAATTCAATAAAAACCAATGGCAATCCCTCAAGGAAACAGCCTTCATGACCCTCCTGGGATACAAAACTATCCATTCTGACAATGGTCCTGTTTTGATATTTAGTTTATGTTTTTACGACAAAATTCCAATTAATTCTTGAAATCCGTTTGCCAAATCCCAATTAATCGCTACAATTAAGCATAGACGCCAATCTTATGGTAAAATAAATATATAGAAACAAGTGTTCTCATATGCGGAAAATGACAGCCATTTTAGCTATAGAGCGAATACTTAACGAATTCATTGACACTATACATAAAAACTGTCAATGTTGTTTGCAAGAAATGAAAGGGGTATGTTTGTGGCAAGAAATCAGCAAGCTTTTGATTATAATGATGATGCCATACAGGTATTAGAAGGTCTTGAAGCCGTCCGTAAAAGACCTGGTATGTATATTGGCAGCACAGATACACGAGGCCTTCACCATCTCGTATATGAAATCGTTGATAATTCGGTTGATGAGGCCCTGGGCGGCTACGGAAACCAGATCATTGTCAAAATCCATAAAGATAATTCAATCAGTGTCCAGGATAAAGGGCGCGGAATGCCTACTGGAATGCATAAACTCGGGAAACCGACACCTGAAGTAATCCTGACTGTCCTGCATGCCGGCGGTAAATTTGGACAAGGCGGATACAAGACAAGCGGCGGCTTGCACGGAGTAGGTGCCTCAGTGGTGAACGCGCTTTCTGAATGGCTCGTTGTTACGATTAAACGGGACGGGTTCGTGTATGAACAGCGCTTTGAGAATGGCGGTAAACCAGTAACAACCCTTGAAAAAATCGGAAAAACAAACCAGACAGGTACAACCATCCATTTCAAGCCTGATCCAGAAATCTTTTCAACTTTGACTTATAACTATGACACCCTGTCTGAAAGGCTGAGAGAATCTGCCTTCTTGTTAAAGGGATTAAAAATTGAATTAATCGATGAGCGCCATGACGCAAAGGATGTTTTCCACTATGAAACAGGCATTCAGGCATTCGTCGAATATTTGAATGAGGAAAAGGATGTCCTCCATCCTGTTGTAAGCTTTGAGGGCGAATACAGCAAGATCGAGGTTGAGTTCGCATTCCAATTCAATGATGGCTACTCTGAAAACGTCCTTTCATTCGTCAACAATGTCCGTACGAAAGATGGAGGCACGCACGAGGCGGGGGCCAAGACGGCCATGACAAGAGTATTCAATGAATACGCTCGTAAGGTAGGACTCCTAAAAGAGAAGGATAAGAACCTTGAGGGTGCAGATATCCGCGAAGGCCTTGCTGGAATCGTTTCGGTCCGCATTCCTGAAGAACTGCTGCAATTTGAAGGGCAGACAAAAGGTAAACTTGGAACAAGTGAAGCAAGATCTGCTGTTGATTCTGTTGTATCAGAGCATCTTTCCTATTTCCTTGAGGAAAATCCGGATATCAGCACGCTGCTGATTCGGAAATCGATCAAGGCATATCAGGCAAGAGAAGCGGCAAGAAAAGCCCGTGAAGATGCAAGAAGCGGCAAGAAGAAGAAACGTTCGGATGCTATGCTTTCCGGTAAACTGACTCCGGCACAATCTAAAAATCCTTCCAAAAATGAACTCTACCTGGTAGAGGGCGACTCAGCGGGCGGCTCTGCAAAACAGGGCAGGGACAGAAGATTCCAGGCTGTGCTTCCTTTGCGAGGTAAAGTTATTAATACGGAGAAAGCGAAGCTCCAGGACATCTTTAAAAACGAAGAAATCAATACGATCATCCATGCCATCGGTGCAGGTGTAGGCTCTGATTTCAGCGTTGAGGATATCAATTACGATAAAATTATTATCATGACGGATGCTGATACAGACGGAGCACATATCCAGGTGCTGCTGCTGACCTTCTTTTACCGTTATATGAAACCGCTCATTGAAGCTGGCAAAGTGTATATTGCCTTGCCTCCTCTCTACAAGGTAAGCAAGGGCACCGGCAAAAAAGAGGTCATTGAATATGCCTGGAGCGATGATGAGCTTAAAGGCGCCATGAAAAAAGTCGGCAAAGGCTATATGATCCAGCGCTATAAGGGTCTTGGCGAAATGAACGCAGATCAGCTGTGGGAAACAACAATGGATCCGGAAACCCGTACATTGATTCGCGTAAGAATCGATGACGCAGCAAGAGCTGAGCGAAGAGTGACCACATTGATGGGTGACAAGGTCGAGCCGAGAAGGAAATGGATCGAATCCAATGTCGCTTTCGGTCTTGAAGAAGATGGAAACATATTGGAGAATGAAAATATTTCAGTTGCAGAGGAGGTTGCTGGGGAATGAGCTCAGTTGAAAAATTCCGTGACCTCCCATTAGAAGATGTACTTGGCGACAGATTCGGCCGGTACAGCAAGTATATTATCCAGGAGCGGGCGCTTCCGGACGCGAGGGATGGCTTGAAGCCGGTACAGCGCAGGATTTTATATGCCATGCATGTTGAAGGGAATACAAGCGAAAAAGGCTTCCGCAAATCTGCCAAGACAGTCGGAAATGTTATCGGTAATTACCATCCTCACGGTGATACTTCTGTATACGATGCAATGGTCAGGATGAGCCAGGATTGGAAAGTCCGTAATTACCTTGTGGAAATGCACGGAAATAACGGCAGTATCGATGGGGATCCCCCAGCTGCGATGCGTTACACAGAAGCCCGATTATCAGCAATAGCAGGTGAACTGTTAAGGGACATTGAAAAGCGTACAGTTGAATTCATCCCTAACTTTGACGATACATCAAGTGAACCGACAGTGCTTCCGGCAATGTTCCCAAACCTTCTTGTCAACGGCTCTACAGGAATTTCCGCCGGTTATGCAACTGATATCCCTCCACATAACCTTGCTGAGGTAATCGATGGCGTAATCATGCGCATGGATAATCCAGCCTGCACAATTGATGACCTCATGCAGGTCATCAAGGGGCCAGATTTTCCGACAGGCGGCATTATCCAGGGTGTGGAAGGCATCAAGAAAGCATATCAAACCGGTAAAGGGAAAGTCATTGTCCGCGGCAAGGCTGAAATAGAGGACGTCAGAGGCGGAAAACAGCAAATCGTCATTACTGAAATTCCTTACGAAATCAATAAAGCCAATCTTGTAAAAAGAATCGATGAATTCCGCCTTGATCGCAAGGTGGAAGGCATTTCAGAAGTTCGCGATGAAACAGACCGCACTGGTCTCAGGGTAGTCATCGAGCTAAAAAAAGATGCTGATGCCAATGGTGTCTTGAATTACCTGTACAAAAATAGTGACCTGCAAATTACCTATAATTTCAACATGGTCGCAATCAACAAAAAAAGACCAGTGCTGATGGGTCTTGCCGAACTGCTTGATGCCTATATCGACCATCAGAAGGACGTCGTGACGAAGCGTTCACAATACGACCTGCAAAAAGCCAGAGAGCGCCAGCACATCGTTGAAGGTCTCATGAAGGCCCTCTCCATTCTTGATGAAGTAATCGCAACAATCCGTGCATCCAAGGATAAGCGTGATGCTAAAGACAATTTAATTAAAAGATTCTCTTTTACCGAAGTTCAGGCTGAAGCGATTGTATCCTTGCAGTTATACCGTTTGACTAACACCGATATAACTGCACTGCAGGCTGAGGCAGAAGAGCTGGCAAAGAAGGTGGACGAGCTTTCGGCCATTCTCGGCAGTGAGAAAAAATTGCTTTCCGTCATCAAAAAAGAACTAAAGGACGTCAGAAAACGATTCGCTGATGAACGACGTACTAAGATAGAGGCCGAAATCGAAGAAATCAAAATCAATCTTGAGGTCCTGATTGCAAGTGAAGATGTAATTGTTACTGTAACAAAGGACGGCTACATTAAACGAACCAGCCAGCGATCATTCGCGGCTTCAAATGGACAGGATTTTGCGATGAAGGACACCGACAGGCTTCTTTCTCAGCTAAATATGAACACGAAGGACGTCCTCCTATTATTCACGAATAAAGGCAGCTATCTCTACCTGCCTGTCCATGAGCTTCCTGATATCCGCTGGAAGGACCTTGGCCAGCATATCGCCAATATAGTGCCAATCGACAGGGACGAGGAGATCATCAAAGCATTGCCTATTCAGGATTTTGACCAGAAACTATTCCTAGTATTTGTCACAAAGAATGGCATGGTGAAAAAATCCGAATTGAATCTTTATAAAGCTCAGCGTTATTCTAAACCACTGACAGGAATTAACGTCAAAGGCGACGATAAAGTAGTTGATGTCCACATCACCGATGGCACGAAGGATTTATTCCTTGCTACTAGTTTAGGGTATGCGCTTTGGTTCAGTGAAGAAGAGATTAGCCCAATTGGTGTAAGAGCTGCAGGGGTTAAAGGGATGAATGTCAAGGACGGTGATTTCGTCGTTGGCGGTAAAGTCCTCGACACTGATAATAGCGGCCAGTCGATTATCGTAGCGACACAGCGCGGTGCCGTGAAGAAGATGAAGCTATCCGAATTCGAAAAAAGTTCACGTGCAAAACGCGGAGTCGTGCTGTTAAGAGAACTGAAATCCAATCCTCATCGGATTATTGGCATTGAAACTGCCAGAGATCAAGATGAGATTTTCATCCAGACAGAGAAACAGCAGCTCATATCCTTTAAAGCAGGTGAACTTCGATTCAGCGACAGATATACAAATGGGTCGTTCATGGTGGATGAAAGCGAGAGCGGCAAACTTGCCGAACTCTGGAAAAATGAAAGCCACCCCGAGACAAACACTCAATAATAAAACAAAAACACGGGCTCTGCCTGTGTTTTTTGTTTTATCGGATTATTTGTGTTTTTTCTTGTTTTTTATTATCTGATTTCGGGTAAATATATAAGTCACCAGGACCAAGAAAGAGAACAAATAAGGATCAGGAAGGGAGTAAAGCCTAAGAATACCGGATTGGAAATGAAGCACCATTGTGATTTTTTTAGATATTTGGTAAATTGAAAATTATATTCGAATACCATTAACATTGATTTTTTGGAGAAGGAGTAGATTTATGGAGATTTTAAACAATATTATTTCGGCTCTGAACGAGTATATGTGGACTTATATCCTCATTGCTGTTCTAGTTATTCTGGGTACATACTTTACAATCAGGACCAGGTTTGTGCAATTCAAGTTCTTTCCGGAAATGTTCAGGATTCTAAAAGATCCGGCCACAGTATCGGCTGAAGGAAAAAGGGGTATTTCTTCTTTCCAGGCATTCACAGTCAGCTTAGCTAGCCGGGTTGGGACAGGTAATCTTGCTGGGGTAGCAACAGCTATTTCTGCAGGCGGTCCCGGAGCGGTATTCTGGATGTGGCTGATAGCCTTAATCGGGGCGGCGTCGAGCTTCGTAGAAAGTACCCTTGCCCAAATCTATAAAGTTAAAGACGGTGACGAGTATCGAGGCGGGCCTGCTTATTACATGGAGCGAGGCTTGAATAAACGCTGGATGGGCATATTGTTCGCCGTGATTATTGTATTTTGCTTCGGGTTAGTATTTAATTCTGTACAATCAAATACAATTTCCCTCGCTTTTGATCAGGCTTTTGGTTTGAGCCGCCTATGGATGGGAATTATTCTAGCTGTGCTTACAGCTGTTATTATCTTCGGCGGGATTAAAAGAATAGCACATGTATCGCAAATCATCGTGCCAATCATGGCTGTATTATACTTGATTCTTGCATTATTCGTTGTCTTTACCAATTTAACAGAAGTTCCTGCTATGCTGGCTTTAATCGTAAAGAATGCTTTCGGGTTGGAAGAAGCAGTAGGCGGTGGAATGGGAGCAGCAGTTATGATGGGAATCAAACGAGGCCTGTTTTCGAATGAAGCCGGGATGGGCAGTGCCCCAAATGCAGCAGCGACAGCAGCGGTAACACATCCTGTTAAGCAGGGTCTCATCCAGACGCTTGGAGTGTTTACCGATACAATACTGATCTGCTCAGCTACTGCCTTCATTATCATTTTGTCAGGTGATTACACCAATCCTGATTTGGACGGCATCCAGCTTACACAAACAGCTATGGCTGCACATGTAGGCTCATGGGCAAATATTTTTATAGGCGGAGCAATCTTCCTTTTCGCTTTTACTTCGATCATCGGCAATTACTATTACGGTGAAACCAATATCGAATTCATTAAGCAAAGTAAAACAGCGATTTTAATATACCGAATTGCAGTTGTCGGTATGGTTCTTTTCGGTTCTCTTGTAGATTTAGCTATAGTTTGGAACCTGGCTGATTTATTCATGGGAATCATGGCTTTAATTAACCTTGCAGCAATCACGATGCTAACCAAAGTTGCTTTAGCTGCATTAAAAGACTACCGTGAGCAAAGAAAACTAGGCAAAGACCCAGTTTTTTATTCTGATTCGATTCCTGGCTTAAAAGGAATCGAATCATGGGAAGCTAAAAAGACAGCAGATTCTAAAAATAAAATATAAGATTTTGCCCTATGAATATAGCGGAAGGGCCGAGTTGTTAGAGAAAGGGAGGAGCATTATGCTTCTCCTTTTAAATTGGAAAAAATCGCTTGTTTTTTCCATGTTGCGGGATTTCAACAAAAATTTGAGGAATCACCCTGCGGTTTTGCAGGATTTCGACAATTATTGTCGGAATACCTGGGCTAAGTTGCGGAATTGCCTCAAAACAGTTAGTTGTATAGAATTTCAGCTCCTCTGGATATCAAGATCAGGACATTTTATGCATCATTTTGCCAAAAATGGACAACTTAACTATATCTATTTAGGAGGGATGCATATGAAAAAGGAATTACTGCTGACTTTCGCTGCGTTCTTTTGTATGTCATTGACGGCCCTGACCGGAGTCTATGCTGGGGAATCACATGATAAAACCGTGACCGTCTCAGAATCCAAAATCGATGTCACTGGAGATAAGAAAAAAGATACTATTTATGTTAAAGGAGTTCCGTATGAAGAAGGAGCCCAATTTCTAAAACGGATTTATCTGAAAATCAAGGCATCCAATGGCAAAACCTATAAGATTGAATTAGATGGGGGCTATGATCCTGCGCTGACCTATCGCGATTTGAACCATGATGGAGTAAAAGATATCTTTATCAGCATTCCGACAGGCGGCAGCGGTGGACTGTCCAATTTTTATTTGTATACGCTAAAGGACTTTAAGGTAAAAAATCTACCCGTTCCTGACCCTTTAGCCATCAGCAGCCAGTTTGAGGACGGATATAAGGCGTCCATTACCATACAGCAGACCAGCCAGTCTTATAGCTTTGATATAAGTGACCGAAAGGAAGACTACGAGAGACTTGGCCTTTACCAGGATGGAAAGTTGAATGAACCGACAGAGCTTATGGTACTTCCGTATGGAATCCTGAAACCGATAAAAGTGCCAGGCAAAGGTTTTGGATTGGCTGGCAGCCAGAGGATCAATGGAGCATTCAATGCCGACGGAATTGCTGAGGTGGAGTCCACCTGGTTTTATGAAAACAGCAAGTGGAATTTGATTGATACAAAGATCCGCAGTCTTAAAAGCAAATAATATAGGCATTTGTCACGAATCTAACGGTTCAGCATAGGCTGTTAAGAAAAAGGATTCTTTTTCAGGAAGGAGCCTGCCAGGATGAGCAAATTCAGGCCTGAAAAACTGAGCGTTAGATTTATTCCACCTGCCACACCTTTTGAGCCTGTGGAGGGAAGAAAATACACACTCACACATTCAGATACTACCAGTGACCTCTATCTTTCTATAGGAACCATTTATGATTTCAAGGCAATTAACTATGCTATGCGGGACGAAGTTTTGGCAGAATGGACAAAGAACAATGGGGAATATCTGCTATATAGCCAGGTTTACATCAGCAATGGGGAATATAATAAAAACATGTCCCGAATCCGTTATATGATCTTCAAAAAAGAGCTGGAATTAGCATTAACTGGTATCATTTATGGGGACAGGAGCTTCTACACATACTATCCATGGCTTCTGGATGCGCCAATTTATGTTCACTTCAATTCGGTTTTCCCAGAATTTAGTGAAACATTATTCTACGGGACACCAAGAAAATATTTGCATCTGGCTAAAAGATTAAATTCAGCAGAAACACAGGTCTGATCCTGTGTTTTTTGGTGTTCAATAAGGGAGGAGAAGCAAAAATCAACCCTGGTGAACAAGTGTTTGCATGTTTAATTCGCTATTATTAGAACGTTAAAAAAAGAATGGTTACAATTTACTGAACCAAAAGAGATATTAGGAAATAGGAATATATAATAATATTATGTAAACAAAAAAAGGTGAATAATAAAGAAATTTAAATATCTGATATAGACTCACAAAGAAACAAAACCGATAAAAGATACTAGAAGATTGATTTACTTAATTGTTCATAATCATTTGGAACAGCAAACCAGAATAATTGTGATGTACAAAAGTTTGATCCGCACATGAAAAATATCGTTAAACATTTCAATCTCAAATAACATGTAACTTAGCAGAATCGTTAAAAATTTAAATCTTGTCTCACTAATTTAAGTATACTTAGATATTGAGACATTAATCAATCTCAGTTATAGAACTTCCGAGAATTTATGTTATGTAAACTAGAATGAAATTTAAATAGTATCATTCATACTGATTTTACCCTTTCATGCCCTGACTGCATTTCTTCCTTTTAAGTTTTCCAGCAAAATAATTCTTGGTTACTTCTCAAACTGCTGAAATTTTTCGGAAAAGACTTTACCTACATAGATACACCTTGAAAAGAATGCCTTATTGTTCTTCAGCTTATAAAGTTTAATTAAATCAGAAATTTTTAAAATGAGGCCATATAGTTCCGTTCCATTTAAAAACAACTGAAAATCACAATTCCTTACTGTTCCCGCTGGTTTACATATATAGGGATCTTGTAACAAGTAATTCATCATTCTAAATCTGCTGTTAAGTACCATTCCCTGCGAGGTTCATTGTTACACAAAACAGACAGCAGGACTGCTGTGAATTTGCAGTCCTGCTCAGCCATTCTCAATAAGCCTGATTGTTTTCCGCGTTGATTGGTACATCAATTAATACAATACCTTCTTGTGCCGAGATTTCGCGGGAAAGCATGCTGTCAAGCTCAGTAAGGCTCTTCGCCCTTACACCCTTTATCCCAAAGCTGCCTGCCAGCTGAACAAAATCCGGATTGCTGAAATTGACACCATAACTGTGGCCAAATTGCTGTTCCATCATCTTTTTTTCAATTTTCAGCATCGAATCGTTCAGACAAATGATCACAAAAGCTAATCCAAGCCTTTTTGCTGTTTCGATTTCCCCCACGTTCATCAAGAGTCCTCCATCCCCTGTTATACAAATAACCTTCTTATTTTGCGCAGCCAATTTGGCTCCTATAGATCCTGGCAAGGCAATTCCCATGGAGGCAAGCCCATTTGAAATGATTAGTTGTCCAGGCCCGTCAGGTTGGAAGTAACGTGCTATTTCCATTTTGTGTTCACCAACATCAGATAGGACAATGGTATTTTCGTCAGTGTGCTTTTCGATTATATGGAGGATATTCCTGGTCGTTAGAGACTGTTTACTAATCGTTTCTTCATTCCAGTAAACTTGGTTGCCTTGCAATATCCTTTCTTTAAGACTGTTGGCGGGAAGCCATTCTTTAGAAACTATATCCTTATTTTTCAAAAGCTCAAATATTTGTTGCAGATCGCCAACTAATTGACTGCAAACAGGATAATATTCATCACACTCAGCCTCTTCCGTATGAATATGCACAACTGGAACCTTATTTTTATTCCAATCTTTCGGTTGGGTTTCAATCAAATCCAATCCAATCACAATAAGCAAATCTGCCTCTGCTATTCCCTCTGATACTAAGTCATTGTCTTTGAATCCAAAGGTAAAGAAGTTAAGAGGATGATTTTTTGGCAATACCCCTTTGGCCATGAAACTGTTTGCCACTGGTGCTTGAAGCTGTTCCGCGAATCTTCTGACTGCTTCGCTGGCCCCTTGCCTAATTACACCGTTTCCAATCAGGATGAAAGGTTTTTGGCACTGCTTAAGAATTAATTCTGTTTCTGAAATTGCCTCCATCGATGGGACAACAGTTGGAGCAGGCCTTTTAGGCATCGCTTTACCGGAGATTGCCTCTGATGCCAGGTTCTCTGGTAATTCCACTAACACAGCACCAGGCTTTTCACTTGCTGCTTTACGGAAAGCGTTATGGATGATCTCCGGCACCGTTGCTGACTGTTTAATTTGAACTGACCATTTCGTCGCTGTTTCAAAAATCTTCACTACATCAAGAAATTGATGAGACTTTTTATGCTGTCTTTCCATTCCTGCTTGTCCAGTTATCGCTACAACTGGCGAGCCATCCAATGTGGCGCTTGCAACTCCTGTTAATAAATTTGTGGCACCAGGGCCCAGGGTAGCCAGGCAAACTCCAGGCTTTCCAGCTACCCTTCCATATACATCCGCCATAAATGCTGCCCCCTGCTCATGTCGCACAGGAACATATTGGATTGAACTTGACGCGGACAATGAGTCTGCTATGTCCAATACTTCCTTGCCGAATATCCCAAAAACATATCTCACCCCTTCGTTTTCCAAACATTGAACAAGCAAATCAGAAGTTTTCATGGTTCCCTCCAAAAATATGTACTAATCTAATGGTTTCCTCTGATAAATGATTCATTCAAGGGAAGTGATAAATTTCATCATTTTTAAAGAGGCAGGGAAATGGAAATCGATCGAGGAAAAGCTTCTGGCTGACTAACGTCTCACGTGGCCTTAACTCCTTGTTCTGCTGCTTAATATCGGTCCAACACCTTGACATACTCTATAAGCCTGTTCTGGTACTGTAAGGGAGTTTCTAACCATATTCTTATAAAAAGAATCAATTAGAAGAGGTGAAAAGTTAATTGGAAAAAGTTAAGGTAAGGTTGCGGCCTATTGTAAGTAAAATAAATTTACCCACTGTTCTGAAATCAGCAATTCTGCCGGGAGATTCAATTGAAAGATTATTTATTGCTACCCAAACAGGAGAAATTTTTCATATAGGTAACGGAGTCATCAAAACTTTTTTAGATATTCGCCCGCAAGTCCTCAAACTTGGCAGTCAAGGGGGCGGATATGATGAACGGGGATTATTAGGACTTGCATTTCATCCCCAGTTTTATTTCAACGGTCTGTTTTATCTTCATTATTCAGTTGCTGGAACACAAGGTCCAGGTGCACTTCCTGAAACTTCATCGCCTGACCCTTGTGATCCAAAAACGCTAAATCGAAAATGGGTTAATAGAGAAACTCAATTCGATCATATAGATACAGTGGAAGAATGGGCTCTGCAAGTAAATGGGCAGCCTATAAAACGAAGAACACTGCTCAATTTAAGAAGGCCCTTTTTTAATCATAATGGTGTCAATAGCTTAAACTTTTCACCTGAAAGTGGAAAGCTTGTTTTAACTACAGGAGATGGTGGTTCAGGCTTTGATCCATTTAATTTGAGTCAGGACGATTTGGAAATCGCCGGTAAAATAATTGAAATTGATGTAGTTAAAAATACAGCTTTTAATAATCCACCTGTAGTCACTCGTTTTACCGAACTGCCTGCATCGATTCAGGCAACTCTTACGGTAATGGCCAAAGGTGTCCGCAATATACCAGGAATATCATTTCATCGGTATTATAATCATTATATTAAATATGCTGGAAATGTCGGGCAGGATTTGGAAGAGTCGATTTTTTCATTTGTTCATTATAAACCAATACCGGTTACTGAACTTACATTGAACTCAGGACTCGCTCAGGAAATACCTATTAACTTTGGCTGGCGTGGCTGGGAAGGTTCTTTTCCAACTTCAATTATGACGGCCTGCTCTGAAAATTCGAATTCTGACGAGAAAACCATTGTTTATTACAATGAAGCAATTAAAACCTCAGTCAGGCGGATTCAGCCATTCACTAGTTATTTCCACAAAGACCCCCGGCCAGATAAATTTGGCGGAACTGCCCTTACAGGAGTCCAGCCATATATCGGGAATGCTATCCCCGCTCTAACGGGGAGTGTTTTGTTTACCGATTTAGCCCGCAAGGAAGAATCGCCAGCTCCGGATAAGGGAGTTTTAGCTTATTCTATAGTAATGCCAGATTGCAGACTAAATGATTATAGTGTTATTGAAACCGACTATAATTTCGGGTCTGAATCTGCTTATTTTGTTACTCTCGGTGGTAATCTTGACCAAACCAGATTATATTTAGGTGTTTATAGCTCGATGAAAGTCACAGACTTTAACCAAGGTACTGTTTTTGAAATAATTCCATAATCTAAAACTACTATGTCAATTTATCTGAAATGCTCGCAACTTCTTATGTATTTTACCTCTTAGCGTTCACTATATTAAATTATAAAAAGTACCCAAAAGTTAGATTTCCCCCTAACTTTTGGGTACCATCCTGTAATTAACCATGCTCATTATTTGACTATGACTTTCCCAGCCATTCCTTCCTGGAAATGGTAACGACATATCAATTCATAAGTACCTCCCTGTTCTGGTTTCACGGAAATGCTTTTTTCCTTTCCTGGCAGGACCTCGGTATCGACCCCAAGCTTTTCCACTGTAAAAGTGTGCTCTTTCTTCCCTTTGTTTCTCAATATCAACGTTGTAGTTGTTCCGTTTGGAATTGTAATCACTTTCGGATTAAAGTAATCATCATTCAGCTCTACTTCAATCGTATTCATATTCTCCATTGGTTGGGTTTTATCAACGGATTTGGCAAAAACGCCGAGTAAGCCTGTAGATGTCACAACCGTAACCATTGCAAGAAAAACGACCATTCCTGTAATCCACTTTTTCACTGACATTCGCAATCTCTCCTATTTCTAAATTTACAAGGCTAAAGAAAAGTTTTTAATCCATAAGCTAAATCATTCATTCGTTATTTAGAACAAGACTTTATCATTCATTTCTTATAGCTTACCCAATAACCAATCATTAACTGCAATTAATCGCTGTATTATAGAAAAAGCAAAAATTTCGTATTGCTAAATATTTTCATAATCTTTAAAATAAAATACACAACTTAAACTGCTTAGGAGAAATTATGAACCGTAAAATATTTTTATATGTAAAAGCTTTTTCTGATTTAGGAACCTTCATGGATTTAATTGCAATCAATGTATTAATGTACGTAGCTACTGGAAGTGCTGCCTGGCTTGCAGCAACAATGGCATTGAGGACATTGGGCGGTGTATTGTCCAGTTTAATTTCCGGAGTGCTTGCTGACAGATTTGATCGGCGGAAAATCATGATCTGGACAGATCTTTTCCGCGCTGTGATCATACTCATTCTTATTCCATTTCCTAATCCTGTGATGATCTTGATTGTTTGCTTCCTTATTGGGTTAACGAGCAGTTTTTTTGCTGTAAGCTATAGTTCGGAAATCCCGCAAATTTTCGGCCAGGATAAAGTGCTTGAAACCAATGCTTTGATATCCAGATTGACCTCGATCAGTCTTGTTCTTGGTTTTATCGGGGCTGGCGTTATCACTGATTCCCTGGGCTATCAAATTACATTACTGATTGACGCTGCCTCCTATATTTTATCAGCAGTTGTTCTTGTGAAGATGAATTGGCAGACTTCGATAACAACCAAAAAGCAGGATATTTCAAAAGGAATGATAAAACATGTAATTAGCTTTGGAAGAGACATAAAAGAGGTCTACTCTTATATAATGACTGCTCCCTTCTTATTAATGGTGAATATCGTTTTCCTTGTCGGGGCGTTTGCTGGGGCTTCTCATAACTTAGGAATACCTTTGCTCGCTGAAGAGATAAATTCCTCTAAGCAAAGCTTTTATTATGGATTAATATGGGGTGTTTGGGGCATTGGTTCAGTGTTGGCCACTTTATTCCTTGCAAGATTGAAGAGCGTTAGTGAAAATCGTTTGAATTCCATCTTTTTCTGCTCGGCAATCCTTATGTCAACTGGCTTTATCACTTTCTTATCAAATACAAGCTTATCAATTATCTTAATTTTTGCTTTCCTGACTGGCATATTTGATGCCTGCTTTACAACCTTGCACGCTACCATCCTACAAAAAACAGATAATCATATCAGGGGCAGGATCTTTGGTGTTGGCATGCTGTTGAAATCGCTGGGATTCGCACTTGGATTCGTGGTTGCTCCTATTTTGTTAGAAGCGTTATCACTGCCTAAAATGGTCTGGATTTTTCATGGCACACTGATTAGCACAAGCCTTCTTGTCATGATCTATTTGACTTTTAATCGAAATAAGGCCGCAAACATAAATCAGAGTGTATAAAAAACAGTCCCAGCAACTGCTGCTGGGACTGTTTTTGCTAGAAATACTACTGACCTTCTTTGCTGCTTCCCATGAAAACCTGGATGAAGTCCTCAATAAAAGCAGGTATGTCGGCCTCCATACCAATCCAATCCAATGTTTCTTCCGGTTCAGGTTCCGGCTTTGGGCGGAAGTCGGCAATACTCTTCCCTCTTGCTCCCCCGAAAAGCTCTATCCTTACCCGCCTCGGCAAATATTTAACCAATTCTGGATTCACCAGCGCACTTAGCGTTAAAACATCATGCAGCGGTGCTCCAGGTATACCCGGAACATTCTTTTTATAGGCCTCAAAATAATAGTCATATACCGGTTTTATCAAGTCCTTATATGGTGAAGTGCTGTTTTGGGCAAGATAGTCTATTACATTCGGAGGGATAATCGCTTTATTGGTAATATTCAAGGGATGAAGAAAGACATTCCTCGCCTTTTCCAGCACTTGATTTGCAGCGATCGGATCTGCATAGAAATTTGCCTCGGCCTCGGCTGTGACATTGCCTGGTACAAGGAAAGCACCGCCCATAATATAGACAGCATTAACAGTTTGGAAAGCCTCCCGCCCATATAAAATGAAGGGGATTGCGAGGTCAGTCTGCCTGCCTACGCCAACAAGTACTAGATTATTAGGATATTGTTTTACAATCTCAAGGATTTTATTGATTTCGTAAACCTCTACGTCCCCTACTCCTTCAGGCGGCCGTATTGGCCCAAGCCCTTCTGGTCCATGTATTTCCGGATAAAAGGTTGCCAGCTCCCCAGATAATGGACCTGTTGATCCCGCAATGATTGGAATATCTTCTCTGCCTCCAAGCTGCAATAAATAAGCTGTATTGCTTATTGCCTGTTTTTTTGTGATATTACCATACCCGGTCACTACACCTACAACATTAAGTTGCGGATGCAAAAGTGCATACATCAATGCCAGTGAGTCATCTACACCCGAATCAGTAAACAACAGAATATTATACATAGCTGCTCCTCCACGTTTGCCCTATCTTAATAATATGAATCCACGGGTAGGATTCATTCTCCTTTGGAACTGGAACACCGTATTTAATTATTAGTACCAATAAGGTAAACAATTACCTTTGTTAGAGCAAACATAGAAAATCCAATTGCAAAATAACCAGTAAAAAAGGCAACAGCCTTAAATGGCGGTTACCTTTTTTAGTCAATTGATTCCTGCTCCACAAGCTAAGCTGAATGTTCAAACAGGATTTTGTCCTCCCTTTTTCGCCAGGTAAATAAAAATGTTTGTTACCCATTTAGAAATAAGAGCTACAGCCAGGTATCCTATAAAAAGCCTGTAGTAGTTTGTGTTGGTAATATGGAATAATCCAATCGCTGTCATGATCGGTTTAAATACAAAAGCAAAAATGGCACTCAAAATAGTGGTGTAAAGATAATAGTTTTTCTTTTTCCTAAGGGTCCACTGATATACAAGCATAAAAGCAACTGGTACAAGTGATGTATCAAGCGTAAAGCTAGAAGGCAAAATCGGGAAAACTTTGTATGGATAATAATACTTTGCCAGGCTGGCTCCATAAAGATCGGTATAAGTAAAAAAGACATGCACATTATATCCATAAAACCCAAGCAGAAATGCTTGCCTCTTGTTGATCACCAGATACAGAAGAATCAATGGCAGAATCAACAGCAATAACATGACCCAAAATTCCCAGGTTCCGGGACCTGAGTACTGGAACCAGTATTCCTTCCAGGTGCTGGTTTGTTCAAGCTGGATCTTTTCTAATTTTTGCAGGAATTCTCTTTGGTTGTCACTCATTTCTCTCACCAGTTCATAAAAGATTATTTTCTATAAAATCTAGTGTTAGCTAATCCAACAACATTTATCCATAGTGAATCGGTTCCCTTTAACCTACTGTGATTAGAGAACTTTTAAATTCACCTACAAAAATCGCATTCTTTTTAAAACCCTGCAGCATAATCAACCAGCATCTAATTCTTCCTGCACTCGTTCTCAATTGAGAAGCTATGCCATAATAACTGTTTTTCATTTCATATCTTGTCACTCGAGAAGCAAAATCGTACAATCCAATTCGTGTGATTTATTTGAGAGGAGCCAAAATGAATTGAAGCTTAATGAAAATGAGAAATTAAGTATCTATAATGGAATCACGTCGACCATTTCCACTAATACAGTGAACGGATATATACCCTTATTTGCGATTAGTGTTTTAGGGGCCACAAATGAACAAATAGGCTTAATCACCTCTTTGCCATCAATCATTGGGATGCTGGCATTGATACCCGGGGCCATCTGGCTGAACAGAGTCGGAAGCAAAAAAAATTTTGCTGTTATTTCCACTCTAATGACAAGGCTTTTGTTCAGCATGATCCTGTTCGTCCCATTCCTTGACAGCACAAACGCTGCCTGGGCACTGGTCGCTTTGATTGCTATACTGAATTTTCCCGGTGCATTGTCTGGCCTTTCCTGGCAATCCATGATTGGCGATTTGGTTCCTGAGAAACGCAGAGGTAATTTCTTCAGTTCCCGGAATCGCAATAATACGATTGCAGCAATGGCTGTCACTTTTGCCACCGGTCTCTTTTTGCAGCACTTCGATAAAGAAAATGCATTTCCGTATCAAATTTTATTCCTTGCTGGCCTTGTATTTGCGATTTTTGAAGTTTACTTTCTTTTCAAACATAAAGAACCTCGTAACGTATTAGAAAAAAAAATAACTGAAAAAAGAAATGGCAAATTATCATTGAATGTCTACAAGCATAAACCTTATCTTGCTTTTGTCATTGCTGCATTGTTGTTCGCTTTCTCCTCACAGATGGCCTGGTCACTCTTCAGCATCTATCAAATTAAGGAAGCAGAAGCTACTGCACTATGGCTAAGTTTGTTTTCAGTCACAAATCAGCTTGCGCAAATCGTCAGCATTAAATGGTGGGCGAATGCTGCCGACAAGCGAGGTAATAGCTTTGTATTGTTTGTAGCTGCTGCTGGAATGGCCACAGCTCCTGCTTTGACAGTCCTTTCTGATAGTCTGGTATATTTAACATTGATTAATCTATGGATTGGACTGTTTGTTTCAGGCACAAACCTGTTATTATTCAATCAGCTCCTAAAGGCATCTCCGGAAACCGATCGTACGAATTATATTGCAAATTATAATTTCATGCTTTCAATTGTTGGATTTCTTGCCCCGCAGAGCGGAGTCTTCCTTCTCAACGGTATAGGCATGAATGCTGCGATGAATGTCATATCGATTTTGCGGTTTGGGGCCGCCTGTTCGTTCTTGATCGTCGCATTGAAGCTGGACAGAAAAATGGTGGTAAAATCAGCTTAACAGCAATTCATTAACAATTTTTACAAATAGCGACGCAAGTTATTTGTAACTTATAATGTAGTAAAACGATAAGGAGAAACAAGTTGAAAACATCCATCCCGTGCCCAGGATGCAGCAAACCGATCACCTTAGAAGACTTTGAGGACTTTTCTTCTCCATTTACTATGAAGTGTCCTCACTGCAAGGCTAAGCTGAAAGAAACAAAAGCAACTCCATCCTTGCTAGCCGCCCTTGTTGTCATGATTCCATTGTTCATTTATCTAGCTGAAAAAGCACAGTCATTCCTTGCTGTCTATTTCCCTGTAGTGGAGAAGATTCCAACTTCAATTGTATTTATTGGCGTCCTTTATCCTGTCTATGCTATATATGAGCGAATGAACGGGCTGATCATGTTTAATAAAGGGAATCTTCAGCTGAAAAATAAACAAACAAAAACAGGATGATGCCTGTTTTTGTTTGTTCTTATTGCTTCTGGCAAAAAATCGTTTGCCTTCCTTCCTCCATGCATTCTTCATAAAAAAGAATACGCCAGCCGCTGAATTCCTTTAATAACTCATTAGAGAGGAGTTTATACTTATCTGAGATTGTCTGTCTGCTGCCAGTTCCAGTCTGATAAAATGTTTCGATAAATATGTATCCATTGGTTTTTACCAATTCTTTAACAATCGGAAAAATCGATCTGTCCAAGTAATACGTTATGATCGCCAAATCATAGCTTCCTGCTTGAAAACTGATATTCGAGGTGTCAGTCAGGTCCGCAGTACAGGCCCTGATGTCCAGCTGCAGTCTTTTTGACTGCTCCAAAATGAATTTGATTGCAACATCAGATAGATCTACAGCAGTGACCTTATATCCAATACCCGCCAGAAAAAAGCTGTTGCTCCCCAAGCCGCAAGCGATGTCAATCGCCGCCCCGCCACCATCCATTAACGGAGCAAATTTCTTAAGTCTCTTATTTGCTTCTTTTTCCTGGGCTTCGCCGATTTTTTCAAGGTATTTCCTATTCCATTTTTCTTGTTGGTCCAAGTAGCTTCACTCTCCCAAAAAACTCAAACTCTATATGTATGAATATATTATAATCCTGCATGCAACAAAATGTGCGGTTTGTCCATCATATTCCTTTCTGGACACAATAATCTTCAATGATTTTCTCAATTTGGTCCAATTCAGGGAACTCTCCCGAGAAAGAAAATTTTATTTCCTCCTTAAATTCACCTTTATGATATACATGTATAGCTCCGTCCTGGCTAATGACACTATATTCAGGTTCAAACATATACCCATTCCGTTCCACTGCACCCATTTGCCCTTTCCTCCCTTTCCTAATTTCTATCCGCTATATATTTCCCCTATATTATGGATTGCCATTCCTAAATATGGGGGGAATGCTGTCATCACTTTTACTGATCAAAATTATGGGTAAATTAATTATGATATGGTTGGAAGGGGGCAGTTTATGAAAGTCTTAGTAGTAGGTGCAAATGGACAGATTGGCAGGCATGTTGTAAAACTATTGAAGGATAGCAAAGAACATTCGGCCAGAGCAATGCTTAGGAATCCCGCGCAAGCTGAGGATTTTAGCAAGCAGGGTGTTGAGACCGTTATCGCCAGCTTAGAAGGATCTGTAGAGGAAATTAAAACAGCTGCAACAGGCTGTGATGCAATCGTCTTCACTGCCGGATCTGGCGGACAGACTGGGTATGACAAAACCTTGCTTATTGACCTTGATGGCGCTGTTAAGACCATAGAAGCTGCCGAACAGGCTGGTGTTAACAGATTCATTATGGTCAGTGCACTTCAGGCGAATAATCGGGAAAATTGGTCTGAAGCGATCAAACCCTATTATGTTGCAAAGCACTATGCTGATAAGGCTCTCTTGCAGAGCGGCTTAACGTATACCATCATCCGGCCCGGAGGTTTGGTGAATGATCCGGGAACTGGAAAAATTTCTGCTGGCGAGAGCCTGGGGAGAGGAACAATACCAAGACAGGATGTAGCAGCTGTCATTCTTGCCTGTCTTACAGAAACAAACACAAATAAAAAAGCATTTGACTTAATTTCGGGTAATGAATCGATTGAGGCCGCATTAAAATCTATAAATTAATCGAAAAAGAGTTTACCTTATCACTGAGGTAAACTCTTTTATATGCTATTTGCTACTCCTTCAGCATTCCAAGTTGAATGTCTGGTATCTGAATATCATATTTCATAAAAATCCTAGCTATTTGGTGTCTTAATTTGCTTTCGATTTGTTCTTTTATCTCAAAGTTCAGGACAGGTATCTCGATTAAAAATTGCATTGCTTTGCTTTGAAAATCAACAAAACGTATATCCGGGGCAGGGAAATCAAGAATTCCGGGAGATGACTCCTTGATTTCCTCTACTGCTTTCTCAAGAAGTGACTGTACATGTACAGTGTCTGCCCCGTAAGCAACATTCACCTTTACCTGTGCCATCATCTCCGCGCTTGTCCGATTTTTAATGATCTGCTCAATAAAATACTGATTTGGAACAATCAGCGTCCCTTCTTTAGCAGTCCGAATGACAGTTGATCGCAGACGAATTTTCTCAACACGGCCAATTTTATTATCGATCTGGATAACTTCTCCAACTTCAATTGGGCGCTCGAATAAAATAATGATGCC
The DNA here is from genome assembly GCF_057785455.1 of Mesobacillus sp. Lineage (NCBI taxonomy): Bacteria > Bacillati > Bacillota > Bacilli > Caryophanales > Bacillaceae > Mesobacillus > Mesobacillus sp. The sequence continues at coordinate 93,563 of NZ_JBYNSB010000042.1, read as the reverse complement.
AGAAACAAAGTTCCCGGCAACATTCCTCATACCAAAACCTATTCCAATCCCAAGTACGCCAAATATCGCACCTAAGGCGGTAAGATCGAGTCCGACACTTGTCAGACTGAATGCAAGAGCAGCAAACATAACCGAATAGTAAATGAATTGATTGAAGGTGTAGCCAATTCCTTTATTGACACCATAGTGATCATAGACTGATACCAAAATATATTTAGTGAATAATTTCACGATTCTGTGTGCCAGCGATACAATCAAAAAGGCAGTGATAATCAGGAAGGCAGTTACATCAACACCATCTTGAGTATAAAGGGGGTAAAAAAGCCATTTTGATTTTGCAAAAGTAAATAAAAACAAAAGAATGATGCCGTAGAATGAAAGCCAATCAGATAAAGAGTCTATTATTGGCAGGATTTTTTTATTGATCTTTGAATTCTTGTCATGAGTTCTTTTCGAGTATATTTTAATCAGCCAGTTTACTGTCATTATCAGCAATAAAATAAGTGCAAACCTGATAATTTGCTCATTTGAAACATCCTTTATCAACGAATCAACCATCTGTACCACCTGTTTTTTGAGTTATATCCTTCTATTCCTGTAATCCTGTTAGACTAAACTCAAAAAGACAATAAGCTGCCTCCTTAATAGACTAAGTAAGACAGCTTATCGGTTACCAGTATTAAAGTCATATCTACTGGTGAAATACTGGCCATTACTGGTGAAATAACAGAGGTTACTGGTGAAATAACAGAATCTACTGGTGAAAAAACAAACCTTACTGGTGAAATAACCGAATCTACTGGTGAAAAAACAAACCTTACTGGTGAAATAACACAATCTACTGGTGATAAACTAAAATAGCCCTTAAAATCATCATAAATCCGGTGCTGCATGCCTAGGCACATCCCTAAGATTGGACCTTCATAAATTATTGTTTCAGAACAAGGGCTTTAACGCATTTGTTTTTTCAATAAACATAAATGCATCATAACGGCTTGAGATCCTTGAAGGAACATAATTCCCTAGATGCTCCATTTCCGGGTCATATACAACCCCAATTGCCCGGTGCCCAATCACATTATCATACACAGATTTATTTTCATGATTGAATATCAAATATTGATCATAGGCACCTGCCTGATGAAGAAGATCCTCCCAGGATCCGGATTGTGCCTTGGGTACCTCCATAGCTTCCACTTTTCCGCCCCACTCGCCAGAAGCAATGACAGTCCCCTGATAGGTTCCAAAACCAAGCGCAAACACTTTCTTCCCATATTTTTCTCTTAAAAGCTGGCCGACATTGATCATTCCTTCTTCAGCCATATCTGTTGCCCTTGCGTCGCCAATATGGGTATTATGCTCCCAGATGACAGCTTTTGCACCTTCGCCATGTGCTCCGATAATTTTTTCGAGAGCAGCCACCATATGGGTATCACGGATATTCCAATCTTCTGCACCACCCTTGGCCATCGCCCGGTAATAACGTTCAGCATCAAGCATTACTAGACTGTTTACCTCTACGTTTAAATCGCCTTCATGCTCCTGAGGGAAATTTCGGCGCTTTTTCTGGAGGTCGACCAAAACCTTAATTACCTCTTCAGTGCAGTCCTCTCCATAATATGCAGCTGAGATTGCATAGTTTTCACCACGACGGTCAAATGGTTCAAAGCAGGCAAACGCCTTCCTGGCTGATTCCACTTCACCAGGAGAAATCCTCTCAAGCTGGCGGATAATCTCTTCCATTGACTCCCACAGGCTATATACATCCAAGCCATAAAATCCTGCCTTCTTTTCTGAACCTGCGTTATATCTTTTCAGCCACTTTACCAGCTCTAGTATTTCTTCATTTGCCCACATCCAGGACGGCCATCGGTCAAATGCTCTTAAGGCGGCTTCAGCTCCCATGTCTATATAGCCTTTAACAAATTGATTGACGGTAAAACAAGAAGGCCAGTCTCCTTCAACTGCAAGGAAAGAGAAGCCGTGCTGCCCGATCAGTCTTTTGGTGATCTCTGCTCTGATACTGTAGAATTCAGAAGTCCCATGGCTAGCTTCTCCCAATAAAACAAAATCAGCTTTTGAGGCTTCATCAATCAATGTATCCAGGTCGCTATAATCATTAAACCGTATAGCATCTTTTTTGATTGAACTGATTAACTTTTCGTTATGTTTCAATTCCATCCCTCCCGAATGTAATATTTCACTTAGTTTACCCAAAAATGAAGTCAATAAGGCGGCAGGGATGATCTTAAAAATAGAGTTAAATGAACATGAATAAATAAGTTTTGTTATGATCCTGCAAATCAGAGGGTACTAAAAAAGCCCACTCTTTAAGAATGGGCTTCCGAAAAAATTCATTTATCCTAAATCAACATTATGGTAGACCTGCTGAACATCCTCAAGGTCCTCTAGAGCATCGATCAGCCTTTCAAATTGTGCCTGTGCCTCTTCATCAAGTGTGATGTCGTTTTGAGCAAGCATTGTCAGTTCAGCAACTGTAAAATCACTTATACCGGCATCTTTGAATGCGGCTTGAATCGCATGGAACTGGTCAGGTTCTCCGTACACGATGACAGACTCATCTTCTTCCATGATATCTCGAACGTCTACATCAGCTTCCATCAGGATTTCTAGTGCCTCTTCAGCATTTTTGCCCTCGAATCCGATTACTGCTGTAGCATCGAACATATAAGATACTGATCCGCTGACTCCCATGTTGCCGCCGTTTTTCCCGAAGGCTGCGCGTACATTGGATGCAGTGCGGTTTACATTGTTAGTAAGGGCATCAACAATGATCATTGATCCGCTAGGACCAAAACCTTCATAACGAAGCTCATCGTAGTTTTCGTCACCGCCGCCTTTTGCTTTTTCGATGGCGCGGTCGATAATCACTCTTGGCACATTGTATGTTTTCGCACGTTCCAGTACGAATTTCAATGCCTGGTTTGATTCAGGGTTCGGATCACCCTGCTTAGCCGCTACATAAATCTCAAGCGCAAACTTTGAATAAACCCGGCTGGTATTTGCATCTTTGGATGCTTTCTTCTCCTTGATGTTATTCCATTTACGACCCATTTATCCCACTCTCTTTCAGCTTATAAATCAGATTTCCGCAGCGGTAAATAGCAACCTTAATGCTAATAGACTATGACTGCAGCATTTCACAAATAATATTATACCTTATTTGTGTATTTTGTTAATAGTGAAGTCTATTAGAATGTTGAAAAGGGATATTATGAACTTTTTAACATTTCAGCGGCTATGAGATTGTAAGAATTGATCCTGTCAGCGGAAGAATGTGTTATCGTCACAATCATGATTTCATCTGTTTGATATTCGCTTTGCATTTCCAGAAGGGAGTCCCTTACTTGAATTGGATCCCCAATGACCATCTTCCTTTTCATATTCTCGAAGGTTTCCTTTTCTGCATCCGTTAATTTATATGCTTTTGCATCTTCAATGGATGGCACACCAGCAGATCCATCCCCTTTGCCCCTCTGGATGGCCCATATTAGCTGGCTAAGTGCAATTTCTTCAGCCTGCCCAGCAGTTTCAGCACAGATAGCTGTAATTGTCAAAATTGTATAAGGCTGCTGTTTATGCCTTAACTCGAAAGCTTTATGGTAGCTTTCAAGTATTTCTTTGGCATCTTGGTCACTCATGAATAAACCAAACGCATATCCCATACCGTACTCTGCTGCAAGCAATGCACTTTTCCTGCTCGTGCCAAGGAGCCAGGGTGTTGGAGGGAGATTAGGCAGCGGTGCTGCTGTTATTTTGGACCATTCACTTCCTTCTGGGTGATCATTATAAAGGAAACCAAGTAAATCCTTTAACGTTTCAGGCATTTTCCATACATTCTGCAAAAAGTTATCTGATAAGGCATTGGTGACTTCCGCTGACCCTCCTGGAGCCCTGCCGATTCCTATATCAATGCGTCCCGGAAATAATGTAGCAAGCAAATTATATACTTCTGCTACTTTATAAGGTTTGTAATGCGGCAGCAGGACTGCACCAGAACCTATCCTGATCTTGCTTGTATGCGAGCCAATGTAGCCGAGCATCACTTCTGGAGCTGGACAAGCCAGACCTGGCATATCGTGATGCTCTGCAATCCAATAACGGGTATATCCCATATTTTCAGCGGCCATTGCCAATTCCAGTGATTGCTGCAAAGCTTCGCCAGCCGTCTGATTGGCAGAAATCGGTGCCTGGTCTAAAATGCTAAGTTTCATTGTTATTCCTTCTTTTCCTTTAAGACTAATCTATAATCGCCTACATTGCCGCTCTTATAAAGGTTGGTAACTGAAGTGGAATACTCAGCAATGATTCCGTAAAATTTTACCTTTTCATTTGGAATCTTCACTTCAAACTCCCCTTTGTATAACAGAGTAGCAATCTCATGATAATCATCACTAGAAACCTTAAAGTTCATTGTAAGCTGATGAAGGTGATCCATCAACTTGAGTTCATACTGGCTAACTTGAAAAACTTTATCATTAAGGGTAATCACTTCCGCCATATTGCTCTCCTTTTTTAGAATGGGATTGGATCTAATTTTACCATTCCTTTTTCTTCCATTCAAAAATCTGTTCTTAGAAAAACCTGCCCAGTTGAAGGCAGGCTATACTCATTTTATTTTTGACAGGAATCCCTGCATGGCAGCAATTAATTCAAGCGGCTGTTCATACATACTCATATGTCCGGAATCTTTTATAACCGCTTGCTCTATATTAGAATTGCTTACGGAGAAAGTTTTCTCCGGCGGGATTATCTGGTCATCTTCACCAGCAATCAACAATACAGGCAGCTTTGTTTGCTCAAGGACATAATTTCGATCTGGCCTGTCCCTCATCGCAAGTAGAGCGCTCACAATTCCTTTAATGGATGTGGATACTCCAATCTCTGCTGCGTTTATAATGTCCTCAGCATGTATTTCGGAATTTGCGGGAGAGAAGAGCTTTTTGGAGAGTCCCTCCATTAAACCATCAGGGCCTTCTTCACTGACCTTCTTCGCATTCGTTTCCCTGGCCGACATTGCTTCAGAAGTATCGGGATTAGCAGTCGAATGAACAAGGGAAAAACCGTTTAGTTTTTGTGGATATAGCTCTGCGAATGCTAGAGTGATATACCCTCCAAGTGAATGACCGAACATGGTTACTTTTTCAAGACCTAAGGTATCAATTAAGTTATTAACTAAACCGGCCATATCTTCTATCGAGTAATGATCACCACCCATGGTCGACTCACCATGCCCAGGAAGGTCAATTGCAATGACGCGATTTTTCTCAGCTAAGCGGGAAATCACTTTATCCCAGTATTGCTTGCTTCCTGCAAAGCCATGAATGAGTATAATCGGGTTACCTTTCCCAATATCATAAAAGGACATTTTCATATTTCCAAGCTCTACAAATTGTGATCCCATTGGCACTTCTCCTATTCTTTTTTATTTCTACTGTATTCCCTTCTCCCTTCTAATTAATCTCTTTATTGCCATTAATCGATTATATAAAGGCTGATATTACCACATCTAAATGCCTGGTTTCTCTGTTACAATTTTGGAGTAAATAAATTGGGGGGAAATAATTATGCGAAAACAATTCCTGCTCCTTTTGAGCATCGTGCTCATTTTTGGTGTAGGTTTTATATCTGGCATGTTTTATTCTAAGGAAAATCAACGGAAGTCAAATGTCCTGCCAGGCAGTGTATCTGCTCCTCAGTCAGCCAAAAGCCCCGAACAAAAGACGCAGCCCGAGTTGAAGGATCAGCAATCCAAAGTCTTGATAGGCTATGTCCAGGACTATCGGAATCCCGCAAAAATAGACTATGAAAATTTCACTCATGTGATTTTTTCATTTGGCCACCCAACAGAGGATGGCAGCTTGCTGCTGAATGGAAATCAAGCATTGAGTAATTTGCGTGAAACGGTCAGATTAGCCAAACAACACGATACAAAGGTACTGTTGGCGATCGGCGGCTGGTTCCATATCAATGGCGGAGAATCGTACAAATATTTTAAAGCAGCCATAATCAGCCCAAGTTCACGAAAAAAACTAGTCAACGAGCTTGTTAGCATTGCAGAAAAAGAGAAGCTTGATGGAATTGATATTGACTTTGAACACCCGCGTTCAAATGAAGATGCCCGTTCACTGGCAGCCTTTGCAAAAGAACTGAGTGCCAGCCTGCATCCAGAGGGCAAGGAATTATCTATTGCTGTCAATGCAAAAGTGCATAGTGTTACAGGGACAGAGATTCATTCAGTAGTGTTTGAACCTTCGATGTTCAGGTACTTCGACCATGTCAATTTAATGGCATATGATGGCCAGTGGGATGGAGACTACAACGCAGCAAATTTGTCCCCCTACTCCTATTCAGCAAATATTATAGACTACTGGACTCGTTTATTTGACGAGCAGGGAATTGCAAGAGAGAAACTTGTATTGGGAGTTCCCCTATACGGCCAGCCGGAGGACCCTTCCATAAAACAAGTGTCCTACGATGCAATCGTCAAAAATAACCCAGCCAATGCCCAGTCGGATTCCGTGAAGATGAACAACACAACCTACCATTACAATGGCCATGGAACGCTGAGGAAAAAAACGGAGCTTGCAGTCGAAAAGCAGCTTGGTGGAATGATGCTTTGGGAGGCTGGATTGGATGCAGAAGGTAAAGCAAGTGCCGCATCTTTGATTGCCAGGACTATAGCCGTTCCAGAGGATACTAAATATTACTCACGTAAATAATTCAAGGAAGCCTGTCAGAGGCTTCCTTTTTATATGCATGCGGCCAAGGACACCTATCGATAACTGCTTGAATACATTAGCAGTAATGAATGTTAGGTGGTGAAACAGCATGAAATTACCGACTATATTGTGTGGTCCCATACTCAGGCGTGCAGAATCTGATTGTATATATATATGGATTGCCTTAAGCCGTAAACTTGAAATAGATGGTCAGCTTTTCAATGTTACTGGTACTGATAGCGATACTATCACATATACCCCTTTAAATGTACGCACAAAGACCACGACCATAAAAGCTGGGGAGCATTTGTATGTAAACCTTATCAAAATTACACCTGTGGAATATTCTTTCCCTTCTTCCGCACTAATTGGCTATAATCTGATTTTTAGAAAAGGCAGCCGTATGCGTGACTTGGGCAGTTACGGATTACTAGCCCAGGAATCTCCTGAATCGATTGTATATGATCAGATGAAATTCCCTACATTTTATATCAATGACGGCAGCGCCCCCACCAGGATTTTATATGGATCTTGCCGAAAGCCTCATGGGGAAGGAGCAGATGCTTTTACTGCTGCAGATTTGCTGTTAAATGGTACACATCATAATCTTTCTAACCGTCCAGGCAGTTTATTTTTAGTGGGAGACCAAATTTATGCTGATGATGTTGCCGATCCAATGATGGTGATTCTAAAGAGCATTGCTAGCGTTATAAAAGGCAGCACGGATCATGAACCTTCGTTAGCCCCCCTTCTGGAAGACGAAAAACTCGCAATCACCGCAGAAAAAATAAACGGCAGGAAGTTCATTGTCAAACATTTTGCAAAGTTCACCACCGGACATGGGGAAAACCATCTTATCCGCTTCAGTGAATATGCCGCAATGTATCTTCTTGTGTGGAGTCCCGAGTTGTGGAAATACGCACTCGATAACGAGCTGATGCTATCCTTCGGGGAAATCCAAGATCGAGGGATGCTTCATCTTATGTTCGAGAAAGATGAAAAAATAAAACAGCAGGAAATAATGAAGCTTGAAAAGAGATATGAAGAACAGATCACAAACCTCCGAGAGTTTATTCCTGCTGTCTCTGCTGCAAGGAGAGTGATGGCAAACACACCTACCTATATGATTTTTGACGACCATGACTTAACAGATGATTGGAATATTTCCCCTGATTGGTCAGCAGCGGTCAATCAATCACCGCTTGGAAGCCATATACTGACAAATGGACTGGCCGCATATTGGCTTTTCCAGGGCTTCGGAAATGACCCAGACAGCTTTAATGCCGAATTTATTAAAACAGCCAGCAAGTTCTTGCTGGCAGGAGATTTGAATTCAAAAGAATATCAGCATGGCATGCAGCTTTTATCCACTTTCAGTTCCTGGCATTTTATCGCACCGACGGTTCCTAAAACAGTCTTCCTGGATACAAGGACACAGCGGGAATTTGACAAAAGGCCCAAGCCAGTCAAGCTCCTTAACATGATGGAGGAAACAACAAGGACTCCTTTTTTAATGAGTGAAGACAGCTGGGAACAAATAACCGCGAAGCTGAACGAAAGCGGCTGGACAAAAAACTCTCCGGTCATGATCGTTTCTGCTTCACCCTTTTACGGCATGGGTTTAATAGAGTCATTCCTGCACAAGTATGTTTTTCCTTTTAAAATTTTAGGTATACCCGTCCAGACCTCTTTTGACTTTGATTCGTGGAAATATAATGGAAAAGGGTTCAACGATTTCCTCCGCCATGTAGGAAGCTGGGATCCGAGCTATTGTATCTTGCTTTCCGGAGATGTACATTTTTCATCTTCTGTTCATTCCGAGGTACAGGATGAAAACAGAGAAAAATTAAACTATTATCAATTCACTTGCAGCCCGATTAACAACGGAAGTTTTCAAGGGATATGGGGTGCACTTATGAAAGCTGTCCTTTGGCTAAACTCCTATAAGCGTAAGAAACGCACCCTTTACCGCAGCTGTGACAGAGATTATAATCTTAAGCTTCATAAATCTCCCCTCGATTCAGGTACTGATCATTTATGGAAAGAGGTCATACAATATAAGCCCTTCCAGGATGGAAGCATAATTGAAACTAAAAATGCTTTCGGATATTTATCAATAGCAGATCAAAAGCTGGAAAATACCCTCCTGATGACAGATGATACGTTATAACAGCCCAAAAATTTGAAAATGTATCCAAACAAAACAATTAAGAAAGGTACCCTTAATTTTTTTGACCTTATAGTGTTGATCCAGAATTCCAAAGCGTCAAAATCCTACTTTGACAAAGATAAATAAACCCAGGGGAGCTATTCCCCTGGGTTTATTTTAATCTATACTATGCCTGTATTTCCTCAAACTCTTTAATTTTCTCCAGCCTTTCCACTAGCACCATGCATTTTCGGTCACCAATTTCATAAATATACATTTTATGGCCATTTTCTTTGAGAAGCTTCTTGAACTGGATCTCGCCAATTAAGTCGTAGCCTTTAGCTAAGTCCGTAATTTTTTTTAAGATTTGTTCCCTGGTCGGTTCATTAGTAGATGCTATTTTTATAGGAATGGGGATACCATTTATTTTAAAGGTTACTAAAATGACGCTATCCAATTAAATCAACTCCTTCCACAACCAATTCGACATCTTTTCTGATTTTTCCTCTATTAACCCTGATGCTTCAGAGCAGAAAGCAAAATACTTTGTCCTTTAAAGCTCACAATATCGTTTTGTGACATTTCTATTGAAAAATAATCCTGTACAGCTTTTGAAGCGGATTTCATGTATGTAGTCAGCTCTGTTTTCTCCTGAGGTGATAAATCCATCATTTTGCACCATGCATCATAGGTGAATTTCTTTTCGAATGTATGGAGAGATTCGACATAGAACCCAGCTGTTTCAACCTTGGCAATCCATTCGGATTTTTTATAGGCTCTCAGGTGGCTGGGGTCTCTTTTCTTTTCAATATAATTATAAAACCTGTCATATTCATCATTCTCAGGTGCGACATTGTCTACCAGGATAAACAGCCCACCTGGTTTTAATACCCGGTAAACTTCCCCGATAAAACGGTCCACTGCCGGAAAATGATGGGCAGCAATACGGCATGTCACAACATCGAAGGAATCCTCAGGGAATGGATTACTTTCCGCATCTCCTTGCACCAAAACTACATTATGCTGGCCATTTGCTTTTAGGAATTTTTCTGCTTCATGCAGCATATCCTGCGTAAGATCAAGCGCGGTGACTTCCTCAAAATACGGAGCGAGCGCATTGGCAACATGCCCCCCGCCCGTAGCAACATCAAGCAAATTTCCTTTTGCACCATGCTGTTGGACGATTTCCACTAATTTAGCCAAGTCTTGTCCTTTAGCATGTGATTTAATGGTCACATACTGGTTGGCGTTCTTGCCAAATTGCTGCTGGACCAGATCTTTCTCTTTCATTCTCATTCCTCCCTCCGCCTGTTAAATCCATCATAACAAAAAAGGAAAAGTATGGCATTAAGAACAAAAAGCGCAAGCGCCTCGTTCAGCCTCGAAATGGGCTGGCCGACTAATATTGCCACGTCCTTTGGCAACGTCGGCACTAGAACATCGGGTCCGTCGGAGGGCCTGACAGTGAAGTCGCTTTTTGACTTCATTGGCAGGACCGAAATCGAAATGTATAGCCGACTGCCCAGAAACGCAGAAACTGGAGACTCCGGCAAAGAAGCGCTTTTTGCTTCTGCGGGCGGAGTTGAAATTTTCGGAGTTTCTAGGAGGCGAAACTAGACAATAAGAAAAGCGGAGGCGACTGCTTAACTCCGAAAAGCGCTGGAGGGCCTGCCAGTGAAGTCGCTCTTTGACTTCATTGGCAGGACCGAAGCGTCTCGAGGGGCTAGGCGCTGGAGCAGGATTAAGACACCCCATATAGTTATCCACATCTAAACATTTTATAATTTCCTATACAACAACAAAAACGGAGAGGTATTATCCCTCTCCGTTTCCTCTATTCTTCCTCACTCATCATTTCATCAAAGGCTGCTGATACCTTTTCAAATTCTTCATCTGATTCAATGGCAGCAAAATCTCCGTCAGCATCTACTTTGAGAAAGAAAATATCAATATCCTCGTCTGTTTCTTCCTGCAGGTCTTCAACGAAGCTAACAGCTGCGTAATCTGCTCCATCGATCGTGACAGTACCGATCACTTCAACTTCCTGTTCCGCATCATTTTCGTCACTAATAGTAAAAACTTCGCCTACTTCAATTTTATCCAAGTTGGATCCACTCCCTATGTATTAGTCTCATTTAGTACCTTATATCGATATTTTCCCAATTCGTTGACTTATATAACCTTAAAATTGATCAAGATGAAAAAAATGTATTGATTTCCTTTTTCTTTTCTTTAAAAACCTGCTGGCCTATCTCCTTCATCCCGGACATAAATGTCACATCATCAAACGGGATCTCCTCCGACAATTCCTTATTAACCCGAAAATAATGGCTGCCAAGCAGCAATCGGCAATGATAGGAAACCGATTCAGATGATAAATCCATTGCAAGGTCCAGAAGCTTTGGAGTCACCTTCATAGAAGGGAAGTGGAACGGGAGCCATTGCCTTATGCCCCAATACTTTTCATCGTCCATGGTAAAGTCGATGCGCTGCTGGCCTGTCCCAATGGAAAAAATCCGGATGTCCTCAAGGCTGGATTTAAAATGGTGCAATGCCTCTGTTACACAGACGAGTGAGGGATTGTTTGCCCATAAGCCTCCATCTATTGAGAGAAATTCGTTATTCACATTATTTGGCGGAAAATAAATCGGGGCCGAACAGGAGGATAAAACCGCATCCCATATCTTAACCGATAGCTCATTGCTTTTGGCAAAGCCAAAATTTGAGCGATGCACATAAGGTTTGCCATGGGTTATATCAACCGCTGGAATAAGCAGTGGTTTTTGGATATCCCCAAGTGCAATATCATGGAAAGCTCTTTTTAAAAGCCTTCTTAAATAACGGTCACTATAAACACTTTTGAATAACCCTACCTTCGCTTTTTTCATAAAAATTTTCTCACCATATGCCAGATAATTCTCCAACACTTTTCCCATAGGTATTCCCAGAACTGCGGATGCAGCGATAATGGATCCAGTACTTGTACCTGCAATCACATCGAATAATTCACCTACCGGCCTTTGATATTCCTCTTCAATCGCGTTTAAGATTGCGATTGGAAATACTCCGCGAATCCCGCCGCCATCAATGCATAAAATCTTCATATCTTTCCCCCGGATAGAGAACTCTTCTTATTATCCTTCCCTTTCCACAAGGACAATATTATCGAACCGCAATCAAGAACCAGATTATGAAAAAAGAAGCTGGCGAAATTTCTCCAGCTTCTCCTTTAAGGGCTGTATTAAGATACCTTTTCTTTCTCGCGGTCAAAAGTGTATTCTTCTTCCCAATACTCTGCATTTTTGATGCCGAGCTTCTTGGAGTTGAATACCGGATCGAGCCCCTGCTTCTTTTGCTCTTCATAATCTTTCAAAGCAATTAAAGCCGGTTTGGCCAGAAGGACTATAGCGATCAGGTTCAGCCATACCATCAGCCCCAGACCGACATCACCCAATGCCCATGCTAGCGAAGCTTCTTTAACAGCTCCATAGAAGGTTGCCCCGAGGATGACAATCTTAAGGATAAACATCGGGACTTTGCCATTCCTGCCTCTTAACAGGTAAGCTATATTCGTTTCCGCCATGTAATAGTATGCCATGATGGTAGTGAACGCGAAGAAGAATAACGCTACAGCTACGAATTCCGCTCCAAAACCTGGAATTACAGAGTCCACTGCAGCCTGGGTATATCCAGGGCCAGCTTCAACACCCTTAAGGTTTTCAACGATGAATGAACCGTCAGCACCGACTGTATTGAACATTCCTGTGAACAGGATCATAAAAGCAGTAGCGGAACAAACGAACAAAGTGTCGATATAAACCGAGAATGCCTGGACGAGACCTTGTTTCGCCGGGTGAGATACTTCTGCCGCAGCCGCAGCATGAGGACCAGTACCTTGACCAGCTTCGTTTGAATAAATCCCACGCTTGACACCCCAGGCAATCGCACTTCCAAGAATGCCGCCAAACATGGAATCAGCACCAAAAGCACTTTTAAATATAAGGGCAAAAACTGCAGCGACTTCCGAAATATTCATGCCAATGATGACTAATGCGACTAGGATATAGCCGACAGCCATGAAAGGCACAGTATATTGTGCTACTGTCGCAATTCGTTTTACACCGCCAAAAATGATTAATCCTAATAGTGCGATAACTACTAATCCTGTCACTGACTTGCTTACACCAAAGGCATTTTCGATGCCTATAGCAATTGAATTGGATTGGATACCTGGCATCAATAATGACATAGCCAGAAGAGCTGCAATTGCGAACGCAATGGCAAACCATCTGATTCCTAAACCTTTTTCAATGTAGTAAGCCGGGCCGCCTCGATACAGGCCATCTTGTTTAACCTTATAGATTTGCGCAAGAGTTGATTCAACAAATGCACTGCCTGCGCCGATAAAGGCAATGGTCCACATCCAAAACACAGCACCAGGACCGCCCATCGCAATTGCTGTGGCTGTACCTGCAATATTACCTGTTCCAACGCGGCCAGATAAAGCTATAGATAAGGCCTGGAATGATGAAACGCCAGCATCAGAACTTCTTCCTTTGAACATGAGCATTACCATGTCCTTAATATGCCGCACTTGCAAAAACCTTGTGAGGATCGAGAATAGTAAACCGATTCCTAGAATAATGTAAATCACCGGTGTACTCCACAGAATCCCATTGAGCCATCCAACAAAAGTCTCCAAATAAATCCCCCTTTACTTTTATAAAATTCTTTCTATTTAGAATTATAAATTATCTTTTGCAAATGGACAATTAAAAACTGCTATCTAACAGTCAACATTTTATCTCTCTGTACAAAAACACACCCTTTCAATGCGGTGAAAGGGTGTGTTTTTTCATATTCATCTGCCCTCCCGCATTATTGGAAGGGTACAACAGCGGAAAGATCCTCCTGATTTGATTATTTCCGTAATATCTACCTCTACTACTTCAAACCCTTTGTTCCTTAATTGTTCATTTACAGATTTGTTTACAGGGAGACTAAAGATCCTTTTATTACCTATGCTAAGGACATTGGTTCCAAGCGAAAATTGCTCTTCATCAGATACATCGATTAAATCATATTTCGAGCTGAACAGCTTTATGTCTTCCTCAGTCAGTGCAGGCCGATAAATGAGAGCAACCTCGGGTGAAACCACATTGAAAACGCAGTCCAGGTGAAGGTATTCAGCTTTAAAGGGAATCGCTCGCACCTTAAACTGCGGCAGGATTTCCTGCAAATGGTCTGCTGCATTTTGATTAGTACGGTTACTTAACCCTACATAAATTGTGTCATTATCAATTACGACATCTCCGCCCTCGATCTGGTCGCCAAGCAAATTGTAATATGATATCTCTTCATCCTCGAGCCATTGCTTTAGGACATCCTCTTCACCTTTTCTGATATCACTCGCCATTTCAGCTACGAAAATCGTCTGTCCCAGTGTAAAACCGATGTCCCGCGTGAATACCTGCTCCGGATATTTTTTATGGTAAGGCAGCAATATGACCTCGACGCCATGTTCGTTTAGTGTCTTGACAAATTGATTATGCTGTTCAAGTGCTTTTTCAATATGTATTCCTTCTTCTTCGAAATGCTTTTGAGTTTCATTAATTACTTCACGAATGGTCATATATTGGGGCTGGCACAGAATAACCTTTTTAAGGACATCATATTCATTCATGACAAACCCTTTGTTGTCATGTTCACGGTTCTGCTCCATAAATATTCCTCCTATTTTTCACAGTCCATCATAGGTTTTCCAGTTACTGCTTAAACATTACACTTCAACGTAAAAAGTTAAGTCAGACTTTCTTACACATTTGCTGAAATCAGCTTTAATTTCACTTAGTATGAAAAAAACAATTGATGAAGGAATGAGGGATTTTTGGATGGAAGAACCAACTGCCAGGCAATTAGCCAAGATGATTTTACTCCTTGATCTCTTAAGGGATGAATTATACGAGCAGCTGCTAAATAGAAATGGGATTCAGGGCCAGGTTATCTTAAGAGATTTGCAAAATGGGCATTATTAGGGAGGTTTGGATATGGAACTTCGAACAGCCATTGAAAAGCTTAAAAATCACTATATCAATTTTTTAATCAATTCTGGTTTTAAAGATGAATCAGAAGAAGATCTAAAAAAAATGACCTTCACCGAGCTAAAGAATCTTTGCAAAAATTTCACAAAATAAGAAAATTGTTTACCAAGCGGTGTTTCGTGTGAGAAAATATAACATAAAATAAAATATACAATTAAAAGAGTGGTGATTGTCATGGCAAACGAACCTTCCTATAAAGAAAAAAAGGTTATCACTATTGGGATAGTGAAGGAATTGACCGGCTTATCCGAGAGGCAAATAAGGTACTACGAGGAAAGAAAATTAATTTTCCCAGACAGGACCTCAGGGGGGAGCAGGAGGTATTCATTTGCTGACGTAGAACAATTAGTCGAAATCGCCAATAAAATTGAAGATGGAGTGCAGACCTATGAAATACGGCAGGAAATGATCCGTGAAAAGAAGAAAAACGATGAAGCAGCACATAAAAAGATGATCCAGGGACAGCTGAATGCCCGTTTTGGTATACGAAAATATTAATCTTAAAAAAGCCTCATTTCATGAGGTTTTTTTCATTACCAAAATAACATGTTAGATTTCCTTACGCAATTATAGATACCTTTCAAAATTCATGCGAGAATACGAGTTATATTTTAGTTTTGAAAGGAGATCAGTTTTATGGATACATTATTTTTGATGAACAGTCTTTGGGTCATGGTAGCAGCTGTACTGGTCATTTTAATGCTGGGGGGCTTTATCCTCCTGGAAACAGGTTCAACGAGGATGAAAAATGCTGGTCATATTGCAGGAAAAACCATTTTAACATTCGGGATTTCTTCTCTCGTTTTCTGGGCTGTAGGTTATGGACTCATTTTCGGAGAAGGAAATTCGATCCTTGGTTTTTCTGATTTCTTTTACTCGGGATATGATATTGAGGGTTTAAGCCTTTCCGGATCTGTATTCTTTTTATTTCAACTTGCATTTGCAGGTATCTCCTTGACAATCGCGTTCGGCGGTTTCGCTGAACGGGCAAAATTGTCGGTATATCTCGTTTTTGCACTTTTATTCTCAGTTATAGTTTACCCTTTCATCGCACATTGGATTTGGGGAGGCGGCTGGCTTGCCGAGCACGGCAAACAGGATTTCGCTGGCTCAACGGTAGTACACCTTACAGGGGCAATGGCAGCACTGGCAGCTACTATTTTGCTGAAGCCGCGTATCGGCAAATTCAACAAGGACGGTTCCGCCAATAACATCGAAGGCCATAATCAGGTCTTCACTGCCCTGAGCGTATTACTGCTGTGGGTCGGCTGGTTCGGCTTCAACGCTGGAAGTACTGTTTCAGTTGATAGTGCCTTTTTCGGATTTGTTGCGCTTAATACAAACCTGGCAGCGGCTGCCGGCACGGTCGCGGCGATGCTGATTTCCTGGATTGTTGTCGGAAAGGCGGATGTGCCAATGATGCTGAATGGAGCTCTGGCAGGGCTGGTTGCCATTACCGCTTCGTGTGCATTTGTAGATACCTGGGCAGCTGTAGTCATAGGTTTGGTTGCAGGAATCCTTGTTTTCTACAGTATTCGTTTCTTTGAAAGCCGAAAAATCGATGATCCGATTTTCGCACTCTCTGTTCATGGAGCTGCAGGTGTTTGGGGTACTTTATCGACAGGCTTCTTCGCTACTCCAGAACTGGCCACTGTAGGCAATCCTGGTTTATTCTATGGCGGCGGCATGGAGCAGCTGGGTGTTCAAGCAATGGGTGTAGTTGTTTGCGCAGCTTTTGCTTTCGTAGTTTCATATATTATTTTGTCAATCATGAAGGTTTCCATGAAAGGACTTCGCGTAACCGAAGAGGAAGAGATAATCGGCCTCGACATGAGTGAACATGGCAGCTACGGTTATCCTGAACTTGTGAACTCTTCTTTAGTGAAAAACGGAGAAAAAGTTGACACAGTAAGCTCGAATATAGCATTAAATTCACAGCACCATTCAATTAATTAATGGAGGAATAGAATAAACGGCAGTCCAGCAAGAGGGGCATGCCGTCTTTTCTATTTTTTGCAATTAGAAGGGATGTATCGTTATGGAACGGAACAGCTATGAGCAAATTAACGACTTTCGGTTAAGGGGAATCGCAGTTGCCGATCGTGACAATGAGCAGCTGAATGAATTTCATGACCTGATTTATGGGCAGATTCTTTCACTGGCTTTAGAACGCACGATTAAAGAGCACGGAACCCCTCCCTCACCTTTTGCGTTCTTTGTTATGGGCAGCGCCGGAAGACATGAACAATCAATTTGGAGTGACCAGGACCACGGATTAGTGTTTGAGCACGACACTTCAGAATCAAGAACCTACTTCAGACTTCTAGGGTCTGAAATCTCAAATGGCCTGCATATATGCGGGTATCCCAAATGTCCTGGCGGAGTGATGGCAGAAAATACCCTATGGTGCAAATCCTTAATGGATTGGAAGAAACAGCTCCTCAGTTGGTCAGTGGAAGCTTCCTGGGAAGCAGTCCGATATTTATTGATTTTTGCAGACGCACGGTGCCTTTATGGCCGCGCTTCCCTGCTATCCACTCTAAAAGACGAATTCTTCTCTCATATTGAAACATTCAATTTGATCAATCGTCTCCTGAAAAATACGATGCACGTAAAAAAAGGGATAGGCATATTCGGTCAGCTATTGGTCGAAACTCATGGATTAAATTCCGGCTCTATTAATCTGAAGGATACAGCCTTTTTTCCATATGTGAATTCTGCCCGACTGATGGCTATAAAGGAACGAATTTTAGATACTTCCACTCTCGCAAGACTGACTTCTATCTCCGGGGGAAATTTGACTGCTGAGGAAAGTGAATATTATAAAAGGAAATTTGCCCGCCTCCTTGATTTCCGCTTGCATCATGGCAATCATTTTAATTATGATTCGGGACATTATGTTTCCACAGATAAATTAACAAAGGCCGAACGAAAAGAATTAAAAGAGATTCTGAAAGCCGGTGAACAGCTGTATGCAAAGGTTTGGAGCCAGATAGGAAAGGAAAAATACCATGAGCATGAATAATATAGTCCGTTTCGTCAGGCAAATGACCGGAAGGCTTGGATCAAATATTTATGCAGGCCTTCAGCCACTTGCAAATGCTCACCAGACTTCTTTTATCAGGCAGCTGCAAAAGGAAATGAACGAAAAGAACAGCCTCGATATTCCTTTGGATGAATTAGAGGTTGTAGTATTTGATTTAGAAACAACAGGATTTTTTCCGGAAAAAGGCGACAGAGCCATTTCCATTGGGGCTGTCAAAATGTCCGGCTGCAGCATACTTGAAAAGGAAGAATTCTATTCACTTATTAAATCCGAAACTCAATTACCAGTCCACATAACAAATTTGACTAATATTACGGATGAACAGCTAAAAACGGCTCCTGATCCTTCAGAGGTACTCATGGAATTTTACCGGTTTGCCGGCAGCTCTATCCTCGTTGCGCATCACGCCAAACACGAGCAGTCCTTCATTAAGAAAATGGCCTTGGATTCTTTTCGGATAAGATTCGATCACCGCATTATCGACACATTCTTCCTGTTCCGATTATTCAATCCTGTTTTGAAGCCGCATTCTTTAGATGAACTATGCCATATTTGCGGAATTCAGATCGTGAATCGGCACCATGCATTATACGATGCCAGAATGGCTGCGCAAATTTGGGGGCATTATTTAAAGAAAGCACAGGAACACGGATATAAAAATCTCCGGGAAGTGTATGAGCATCTCTCCAGGATGAGATAGCTTCATGCTTCCCTTTCTTCTTTCATTCTCCTGCATTCATATATCTCAAACCTTTTTATTTTGATTACCGAAAGATAATTGGTACTATTGATTTGGGTGATTGCGGGTATAGTAAAGATATTATTCACGCATTTATTTTTCAATGAAAGAAGATGAAAAAATGACAAACACAAAGACACTAAGCCAAGTTAAATATTCCATTCTGGACTTGTCTCCGATTCTTCAAGGCAGCACAGCCTCTGAAGCTTTAAAAAATACACTGGACTTAGCACAGCACGCAGAAAAATGGGGTTTTAATCGCTATTGGCTGGCTGAGCATCACAATATGCCGGGCATCGCAAGCTCAGCAACATCGGTAGTCATCGGCCATGTCGCCTCTGGGACTTCCTCCATCAGAGTCGGTTCAGGAGGCATCATGCTGCCAAACCACGCCCCTCTTGTGATTGCTGAGCAATTCGGTACGCTGGAGTCCCTCTTCCCCGGGAGGATTGATTTAGGTTTAGGACGTGCTCCAGGGACGGACCAGGTGACTGCATATGCTTTGAGACGCGAACGCCGAAGTGACGGACAGGATTTTCCTGAACAACTGGATGAATTGCGTGCCTATTTCAACCCTGAACTCGATTCCCAATATAGGAGCGTGAGGGCAATTCCTGGTGAAGGGTTGAATGTCCCTATTTGGCTGCTAGGCTCTAGCGGATACAGCGCCCAGCTGGCAGGTCAATTAGGATTGCCATTTTCATTCGCAAGCCATTTTTCACCAGAGAACACATTAGGAGCCCTGAAGCTTTATCGCAGATCATTCAAACCTTCTGAAGTCCTTCAGGAACCATATGCCATGGTTGGTGTAAATGTCATTGCAGCGGAAACGGACGAAGAAGCGAAGTTCCTGGCAACATCGATGGAGCAGCAATTCCTTAACCTGTTCAGGAATAATCCGGGTCCACTTCTTCCCCCAGCCCATAACTTAGGCGATCAGATCAGTGAATATGAAAAAACTCTGTTGGATAGCCGTATCGGATCCTCTATTGTAGGAAGCCCGGAGACCGTTAGAACCAAGCTGAATGAATTCCTTGGGGAAACACAGGCTGATGAAATGATCATAAATGCGCAAATATTTGACCACAAAGCTAGGCTCAGGTCCTATGAAATTGTATCTCAAGTTTTTCAAGGTAAATATTAAGAGAAGGTTATATAATATCTGCCTATCAAGCAAGGAGAAGGGGTACACTGCCCTTCTCCTTTTTATTATCCCCCAGTCTTTTTTCTTTGACCTCGTCAGCCTTCAGCTCCTCATAAACAAAATAACAAAGGACGAGTTTCCCGCCCTGTCCAGTAAGGAGCTCCTATCATATGCTAAAATGACGAAAAAATTTTTAAAGGAGAGATAAGCGTGAGTGATCATCCGAAAAAACCAAATACAATTCCTAACAGCCTCATTGATCTATTTGTGACTGACCTTTTACAAAAGAACGGAATCTCTAAAAAGGATGTAAAAGAAAAGCTTACTGACGAGAAGAAACAAGCAATCAAGGCACTGGTTGAAGATTTGAGCAAACAAGTTGATTCTTTTATAAACAGCAGCAATTCTAATCAGGGTCCCGGATCAAAAAAATAGACTTTACCCCAGACACCCTCTAAGCGGGTGTCTATTTTTTATAAAATAGACTCTATTTAGGGAATATACACAAGCTATTGAGAGTCATGTTTAATAAGATATTCCATACTAGATTAAAAGGAGTGAAAATAATGTCAAACTATTATCACGATTATCACAAGCCGCATTCAGGAAAAAGCTGCAAGAAGAAGGCGGATGTAGAGCAGGAGGCAGTACAGCTGGAGTACACAGAACAGGATTCCAATGAACTGATCTGGGTCAAGGATTCCTGCAATATTAAAGTTCATACCAGCGATACTCAAGCAGCCGTTTCGCTTCAGGTGGCACTGCAGTTAGCTATCGCATTAGTGATCAGCGTAACAATCGGTGACTCTGAGCAAGGCCAATACGTTGCACAGCAGCTAACACAGGAAATTGGCACTGAGCAGACAAACACGCAAAAAATCATCATCAACAACTCTAAAGATGTCAATGTTACGACAACTGACACTGATGTTTCAGTTAACGTCCAGGCTTTACTGCAAGTATTGGTTGCTCTAGTTGCCGAATTGGACATTTTCTAAACTATTAATCTAGGAAGAGGTGAAAAAAATGGGTCAAGAAAAAAAATGGAGAGCATTGGATCATTGTGATACAGGCAAGGGCAAAGATGCTGAAGTAACACAAGAAGCAGATCAGGTAGCAGTTACAAAGCAGCAGTCTTTCGAGTGGATTATTATCAAGGATTCAGAGTGTGTTGACGTGCACACTACAGACACTCAGGCAGCAGTATCTCTTCAGGTCGGTCTTCAGGCTGCAATTGCAGCGGTCATCAGCATCACTATCGGCGATTCAGACCGCGGAAATGCTGTAGTCAATGAGATTAAACAGGTAATCAAGACTAGGCAGCGAAACACACAAAAGACAATCATTGAAGGATCAAGACATGTAGAAGTCAAAACAACGGATACGGATATCGCAGTAAACATCCAGGCACTTCTGCAAATCCTGGTAACTCTGGTTGCCAAATTGGATATTGGATGATCATGAAACTCAAAACAGCCTGCAGGCTTTATTTGCCTGCAGGCTGTTTTTTATTGTTTCACTTGTCAGCATACATGAACCTCAGCATAGCTGCCGCAGCAAGCCTGCTGGTAATATCCCGGAAATCCTTGGACGGATCGATTTCGACAATGTCCATTGCAATCACTTTTTTATGCTTAGCAGCCGCAGTAATGCCAGCCAGCAGTTCTCTGCTCGTTATTCCTCCTGGCCCTATGGCAGGACATCCCGGCGCAAAAGCCTGGTCGACTACATCCATATCGACGGAAAGATAAATGACATCTACTATTTTAGACAAACGGCTGATTTCCTTTTCTATAATCGGAACAATTCCTTCTCTTTCGACATCTGCCATATGATAGACGGTAATTCCCCTATCCTGGGTATAGTCATGGTATTCCTTCGCATTTGCATAATCCCGTATCCCTACCTGGACCAAGTGTTCACCTTTCAAGAATCCTCCTTCAATAAGGCTTCTGAATGGAGTTCCATTTGTCCTGCCGCCATCAACCAGGTTCCTGACATCATGATGAGCATCCCATTGGATTACTCCTATTTCGCCATAGCTTTCCTGAAAGGCACGGATAGAGGGAAAACTTACACCGTGATCGCCGCCTAGCATGATGTATCTCCCGCTGGATCCAGAATCGATCATCTCTTTTACACTAGTATGAATCCGGCTTATCGATTCCTCCATATCTGTTGGATGGGTCATCACATCTCCATAATCGACGATATTTAAGTCGTGATAATCTTTATTTCTCTCACCTGAGAATGTTGTGAACCCGTTTAAGCATGCCCTGATGGTTTTTGGCGCATCAGAAGCCTGAGACAGCGATATCGAGGTTTTCGATAACGGCAGTCCAATCACCCCAACATCTGCCTTAGTTCCTCCTGTATAAGGAAAAAGGCATTCATTTACCTTTGTGACATACTGATCCTTAAAAACAGCCGTTTTACCGGGTTGAAGATAGCTGAATTTCACCATAAGGCATTCTCTCCCAAAGTTTGTTTCCATTTAAAAATACAGTTTCCGCATGATTGACTCCATAATGGTAAGGAATGTATCTATAATTTGGAACATCCCAAATGACAAAATCAGCTTTCCTTCCAATTTCCAGCGATCCCGCTTCCCTTGCCCTTCCAATGGAATGGGCCGCATTTACGGTAACGGCATTCCAGATTTCCTCCGCTGACATTTTCAGCTTAAGGGCTGCAAGCGACATAATCATTTGCAGGTTTTCTGTGACACAGCTTCCAGGATTGAAATCGGTAGCCAATGCAACCGCCGCACCTTCATCTATCATTTTCCTTGCCCTGGCGTAATGGTCCTTCCCTAAATAAAAGGTGGTGCCTGGGAGGAGCACAGCAACTGTATCTTTTTCGCTTAATAACTCAATCCCCTTATCCGAGGCAGCAACAAGATGGTCGGCACTTGCCGCTCCCAAAGTGGCTGCAAGCTCAGTCCCTCCGAGCGGGTCGATTTCATCTGCGTGGATCTTTAAACCAAACCCCATGTCCTTAGCCTTTTGCAAAAAGGCTTTTGACTGTTCAATCGTGAAGACACCAGTCTCACAAAAAATATCGACGAATTCAGCCAGTTCCTGTTCCTTTATTTCATCGAACATATCTGACATTAATGTAAGAAACTCATCTTCTTTTCCCTTAAAAGAAGGCGGGACAGCATGTGCACCGAGAAAGGTTGAAACGATGCTGACAGGGTATTTCTCTTTCAAACGCTTCACAACTCGTAATTGTTTCAATTCCGTTTCCGGGTCAAGCCCATAACCGCTCTTTGCTTCGAGTGTGGTCACACCATAGGAAATCATCCTCTCCAGATGAAAGGAAGCTTTCTCAAAAAGTTCTTCTTCGGAAGCTCTTTGGGTAGCGTTCACTGTTGATAATATGCCGCCTCCTTGCGCCAGGATATCAAGATAAGGAACGCCCGCTTGTTTTAAGGAAAGTTCATGCTCGCGGGATCCGCCAAAAACAAGATGGGTATGGGGATCAACAAGACCAGGCGAAACTACTTTCCCTTTTGCATTGAATCGTTCCGAAGCGTTTAAGCTGGCAGCCTCTGAATCAGATCCTATCCAGGCGACTTTCCCTTCACTTATCGCAAATGCTCCGTGTTCGATTATGTTTAGCTGTTTCATCTCGTCGCCCTTTAACGGCTTATCAGACGCCTTTGGCAAGATTAGCTGTCCTATATTGTATACAAGCAAATCATATTTCAATTCAGCTCCACCCTTTCTGTATTTAGTTGATTCGGTGGGAAACATGGGAATTTTTTTAGTTTTATAAATTCTGAGTTTGTTACTTTAAGGAAGCATCGGGATGTCGACGCCTTTTACTTTGGCAGTCTCGATTGCTTTTTCATATCCTGCGTCTGCATGGCGGGCCACGCCCATACCAGGATCTGTTGTAAGGACTCTTCTAAGCCGCTCCTCTGCCAGGTCTGTTCCATCCGCAACTACAACCATTCCTGCATGCAAAGAATACCCCATCCCAACTCCGCCGCCATGGTGGACGGAAATCCAAGAGCCTCCAGCTGCCACATTTACAAGGGCATTCAGTATTGCCCAGTCACCCACCGCGTCACTCCCATCCTTCATAGCTTCAGTTTCGCGGTTCGGAGAGGCGACTGAACCGCTATCAAGATGGTCGCGGCCAATGACGATAGGCGCTTTTAATTCACCCTTGCGAACAAGTTCGTTTATGGCAAGACCCATCTTTACACGTTCGCCATATCCAAGCCAGCAAATGCGGGCCGGAAGTCCCTGGAATGCAACTTTTTCCTGTGCCATAGCAATCCAGCGCTGTAACGCTTCATTTTCCGGGAAAAGCTCCTTGATCAGCTCATCTGTTCGATGGATGTCAGACGGATCCCCGGACAGAGCTGCCCAGCGGAAAGGGCCTTTTCCTTCACAGAACAGCGGGCGGATATATGCTGGCACAAATCCCGGAAAATCAAATGCATGTTCCTCTCCATTGTCTTTGGCAACCTGGCGGATGTTATTCCCGTAATCGAAAGCAACGGCACCTCTGCGCTGGAATTCAAGTATCGCCGCTACATGTTTCGTCATAGAGGATGAGGATTGCTTAACATATTCCTTAGGGTCTTCCTTGCGCAATTTATCCGCTCCTTCTAAGGTCAGCCCAACAGGAATATATCCATTCAGGGGATCATGTGCTGATGTCTGGTCTGTTACGATTTCCACCTTGAATTTCCTTTGCAGCAGTTCAAGATGTACTTCAGCTGCGTTACCGACCAAACCAATCGACAATGGCTCTCCCTTGAGTTTAGCATCAGTTGCCCATTCCATAGCCTCATCGATGGAATGTGTTATCCTATCACAATAGCGAGTATCAATACGTTTCTGAATCCGCTCAGGATCAATTTCAACTGCGATACAGACACCGCCATTCATGGTGACAGCAAGCGGCTGGGCGCCGCCCATGCCTCCAAGTCCTGCTGTTAAGGTTATTGTGTTTTTCAATGTACCGCCAAAATGCTGTCTTGCTACCTCGGCGAAGGTTTCATATGTTCCCTGCAAAATCCCCTGTGAACCAATATAAATCCAGCTTCCTGCCGTCATTTGGCCATACATCATCAAGCCCTTTTTGTCCAGATCATGGAAATGATCCCAATTGGCCCATTTTGGAACAAGTACAGAGTTCGATAATAATACTCGCGGAGCTGCTTTATGCGTTTTAAAAACAGCTACCGGCTTGCCAGACTGGATAAGCATTGTTTCATCGTTTTCCAATCTGCGCAAAGTATCTACAATCGCGTCAAATGCTTCCCAATTTCGCGCAGCTCTGCCGATGCCGCCATATACAACTAGATCTTCTGGCCTTTCTGCAACCTCAGGGTCAAGATTGTTATAAAGCATCCTTAATGCAGCTTCCTGCTCCCAGCCTTTGCACTCCAGTTCCAGTCCCTTTTTCGCCCTGATATTCCTTTTCGCTTCGATTGCCATAATCCCAGCTCCTTGATTTTTTTGATTTTCGGTATTGCAGATAACCTTCTTTAGCAAGATTTATATCAAAATGACCTAAGCTTCATCTTTTTTATTTAATGAACTAGATTGTAATTATCATTGATCATAGCTGTCCATTGCCTGTTATTTTTTTTTAGCCAATCTGCCAGCCTTTCAATATCTTCGGAAAAGATACGGTCTTCAGTTATGGAAGGAACTATTTTTCTTGCATCCTCATAGAAGGCTCTCGTTTTCGGAGCCATTTTATCGATTCCGCGTATTTGAACAGCCTGGAGAGCGCAGATACATTCAATCGCCAGCACACGCCTAACATTTCGGATGATGCTGTAGGCATGACGGGAAGCGATTGTCCCCATACTCACATGGTCCTCCTGATTTGCTGATGAAGGGATCGAATCCACGCTTGCAGGATGAGCCAGTGTCTTGTTCTCCGAGACGAGGGAAGCAGCACTATATTGCATGATCATCGCCCCTGACTGCAATCCAGGCTGAGGGCTCAGGAAAGCCGGCAGATCATTCAACTGGGGGTTCACTAACCTTTCAATCCTCCGCTCTGAGATACTGGCGAATTCTGCTACCGCAATCTTCATGAAATCCATCGCAATCGCAATCGGTTGTCCATGGAAATTCCCGCCTGATATCACAGTTTCTCCTCCATCAAAAATCAATGGATTGTCAGTTGCGGCATTCATTTCTATTTCAAGCTTTTCTTTTACATAATCAAGCGCTTGCCAGGAAGCACCGTGTACCTGCGGAATACATCTGAGAGAATAGGCATCCTGGACTCTTTTTTCACCCTGTTTCGTGATCAGCTTGCTGCCTTCAAGCAAATCCCTCATCCGTTCTGCTACGTCCATCTGCTGCTTGTAGCCTCGCGCCTGATGAATTGCCGGATGGAAAGCGTCAATGACACCTTCAAGCCCTTCCATTGTCAGCGCAGCAATCCATTCAGATTGATATGCCAGGTCATTGGCTTCAAGCCAGTTCACTACACCCATTGCCGTCATCGCCTGAGTTCCGTTTATTAAAGCAAGACCTTCCTTAGCCTGCAAAACGACAGGCTCCAACCCTTCCTGCTTATATGCTTTTGCTGTAGGGATCACTTCTCCTTTATAAAAAACTTTTCCCTCCCCAAGAAGAACGAGTGCCAAATGGGAAAGCGGAGCAAGGTCACCTGAAGCACCAAGAGATCCCTGCTGCGGAACCACTGGATGGATATTCAGGTTAATCAAATCCGCAAGCCTTTTGACAATCACTGGCCGCACTCCCGAAAAGCCTTTAATAAGTGCGTTCAGGCGAAGCAGGACCATTGCCCGTGAAACAACTTCAGGGAAGGGTTCACCAACTCCACAGGCATGAGAGCGAATTAAATTCAGTTGCAGAGCATTTACATCCTGTTCGTCAATCACTACATCACTAAATTTGCCGAATCCGGTATTTATTCCATAAATCGTACGTTTTTCTGCAACGATTCTTTCAACTGCCGCCCTGCTATCTTCCACCTTGCGCATGCTGTCTGGACTGATGGCGACAATTTCGCCATGAAAGCAGATTTGCTTGATTTCCTCTAGTGTTAATGAAGCCCCTGTTAATACAACCATTGACACTAACCTCCCGTTAATTTTAAAAATAAAAAGGAGACGACAATGGCATGCAAAACCATCATCGCCTCCTAATGACTTGTATACTATAGGCAATGTACAATTATATGTGATTGATTCCTAACCCTACGGTTTCGTGCTCCGATCCTTTCACTGGGGCACCAATGGTTCCATAAAAAGCGACAGCAATCCATTCCCCTTCGCTTTTATCAGCAAATGGAGTCCCGCGGACAACGGCAAAACGAAGGCCGACTGTCCTGCTCATCTCACCGATCGCAAGATGCCCTCTTGTGACACCTTCCATCCCCTCCATGATCGCATGGTAAAGGGCATGTGTTTCTCTGTATAAATGAGGATGTATGAGCCCGTTGCGTTTGGCCGCAGTTTCAACTGCTGAAATCACCTTCTGCATATTCATCGAACCAACCTTGCCTGTGCAATGGCTGATTTCTGTTAATGCCGGATTAATGAGTCTCATTTCTTCTTCTGTCAGCGAAGCCAGCAGAATTGCAGTTTTTCCAATGGCTAGTTTAGTGCTCATGACAAACCTCAATTTCTGAATTTTTACTATTAACTAATAACTTAACTTAAGTGTATGCTCCCGTACTATCCTCTGTCAACAGATTTGGCAAATTTTAGTATTCTAATATAGCAGTACACTGCCAAGCTAAAGTGTTTTAAAGGATGGTTTGTTTCAAAAATCATACGAACAGGAAATCATTATTCATAAAGTTGTATTTTAAAAATAGGTGCTTACCCTAAAAAAATGCAGTATAGAACTCTCATTAAACCACTCTCTCCCTCTGAACGTCTTACAGCGCCATTTTATAAGACATTCACAACACTTTTCTCCCTCTGAATGTCTTTAAGAACCCTTATTTAAGACATTCACAACAATCACCTATCTCTGAATGTCTTATAGAACTCTTGTATAAGTACCTTCACAATGACTTTCATCTTTAATTGTCCTTTATCCCATGTATCAGAAAATACGGCTCTACAAAAATCGATCAAAATTCAAATTAAAAAAAACGCCAAAAGAGGCGTTTTTCCAATTTATTTCTTTTCAATTTGTTCTGACAGCTCAAAAAGCAAGCTGTAAACCAGGCTGTACGCGCCGCCTATGGTCATGTTCTCCTGGTAGCCATCTAAATTATTCAAAGCAAAATTCAGGCTCCAGATCCCTTCATTACCATCAAACATCAAATCGAATTCAGCACCCTGAAGATTTTCCGATAAATAGGCCTTGAGTGCCTCTCCATATTTCTTTTGAAACTTGAGTCCCAGCATGACATCAAAGGTACCGAATACATCATCCGCTTCGAAACTGACAGCATCGACATTTACGAATCCCCACCATTCTGATTCAAGGTACATGAATTCGTTTTTGTGAAGCTTAAAATAGTCTATTGGCTTCTTTAAAAATTCCGCTGATTCTTCACCTAGGAACTCCTCTGTTTCTTTATCTCCTCTTTCAATATATGCACCCTCGAACCTTTTCTGTGGTTCAGCAATGGTAATTTCCTGCTTATTTTTATTGAGGAGATTGTGCTCTTCTGCATAATCTTTTTCTTCTCTATATAATTCAAGATTAGTATTGGCTTCTGCCTCTTTAAGTTTCTCATTTATATATTGTTCAACTTGTTTTTTCAGCATAATGCTTGTCCCTCCTTAATGATCCATCCACTTAATTTTGAATGTTCTTTTTATAAATAGCAAATTTTCTTGTGGCTCTTCCCAAAAAATCCGAAAGATTTTCCGCTTCTCTAGTCACATCCCCATACAAAACAAAGCTTTTCCCCATATTCTGTTAATACATCACCAATCTATAGGGAAGGAGATGCTAAGATGGAGTATCATTATTTCCGTGAACGTGATCATGACAAGGACCATAAGCGCGAATACAAAGACCATAAAGACCGTGATTATGGCCACGAGCATAAGTATGAAGATGACGACCATGACTGCGGGTGCAGAAAGGAGAAAGATGAAAAAGACTTTCACAGCTGTGTATGCAGCAAAGTCCGGGCAATCAATGATGCCCAAGAGGAAGTAAAGCAAAGGAACCATGGCTGTGATGTCAGCTGCGAAAGGTCCATTAAAGAACTGCTTAACCAGACAAAGCATTCTGAGTTTGACACAATCCCGTTTAAGTTATTATGCGGCTGCAAGGGAGATTGCGAAACCTTTGTCGGTACAGGCGTCATCAAGATGAACGGATGTTTTTATGATATTAAGTCTGCTTTTTTCCGTGTAAGCAAGTTTGTTAAGGGATCCAGTTGCTGCGCAATTTTGGAGCTTTTATGCCCAGAGCGCTGCGAAGGAAAGCATAATGGAATAGAAGGCTTCATACGGACAGGTGCCTGCTTTGAAGTCAACCTGAAAGACTTTGTAGGTATCACATGCTTCCCGCCTGTAAAAGCACATAAAATGGATCCTAGAAAAATCCTTTGTTCTGGCAAAAAGCATTGAAGCAGAATGTAAAAACAATTTATCGGTCCAATAATTACAAAGAGATTTAGAGCCCCGCATAATTGGCTGCGGGGTTCTATTGTTGTCTATCAATCATTCCGCACTTGTCCCGAATTCTCTCATTTTTTTTCGTGGAGTAAAAAATATGTGATTGCCCTCTATCATTCGTCTATGCCGTTAGCCTTGTACTGGCATATAAAATAGTAAGTCAAAAGAAAGAAACGGAAATTTTCTGTTTCTTACTGCTTTTGATTATCAAAAAAAGGAGTGAACATTATGAAGAAAAACACAGGTTGCAATTCGTATCATGGCTGCCCGCCTCAGCTTTCTTGCGATGAAGCCAAAACGATCCGGGTAGACTGCGATAGTGATTCCTTCTATCCGCAAGGCAACTATCTAAAATATCCAGTTGCTGATATTCCAGTTGCACTATCCGAAGTAGAACTTCAGGTAGAAGTGGAAGCTGACATCAAACTTCCGACTGCAGCACGTGAAATCAAGCATATGCGCAGGAATGTTTCCCTGACGCAGTGCAAAGCAATCCGTTCAGCAATGGATTACAAAAAGGTTAAACTCTATATCACTGGTGTTGTACACAAGAATATCCAGTATGTAGAGCAATGCAGCGGCATGCTTAAGGACTACAGCGTAGATGTTCCGTTCACATGCAGCCAGGCTGTATATGTACACAACTACCCAGATTACGAGCACCTAAGCCAGAAAAACACAGTTTACGAAAGAAGATTCGTAGACAAGAAGGGCCATGGAGCAGATAACTGTACGTCTGGTGCATTCACGTATGAATATTACAATGAACCAATCGAGTGTAAACTTCTGGCTTCTTTCGTCAACGATCTAGATCTTTACAAGGACTTCGACAACTGGGGAAGATTCAGTCGCATCACTGAAAAAATGGAAGTTGGCTTATTCTTCAAACTGCTTCAGACTCAACAGGTTAACCTGGGGTATTGCTATGGCGGCAAGGAAGAAGAATCATGTGAATCAGGTTACAAGATGGAAGAACCTAAAAGCATGAAAGCAAGAATGTCTGAATTAATGAAGCGTCATGAAGGCTAATAATTCGAAGGGTGACTCGTATGAGGCACCCTTTTACATACAAAAATATTTGAATGCAGGGTTTTAATGCCCTAATATCCTGCTAAGATCAAGATTTTGTTTCTGATACAGGTCGATGTCCATTCTGGCAGTTCCCTGCACCAAAACCCGGTCATGGTTGATAAATTGTTCATTCCATACGGCATGCAGGCTCGAAAGATTAAAGGTTATCTTTTCAACAAGACTTTCACAGAATTCTCTGTGGTAAGCAGGATCATCTCCATATGGTGTCGTATACATATATTCTTTACTGTTTTTCCAGGAGAGCTCTGGTTTTTGAATCCAATCGATGTCTACTATTTTTTTCCATGGTATATGCAGCTTCACTGAATGCATTGTGCCGCAATCATTTGTGCTCACATAATCAATATTCAAGAGCAGAATTCCTTTTGTGAACAGCTTTGAAGATGGGATCAACGCTTCTACATCAATAGAGTGAAGTGTGCACTCAACCTTATCTACAGACGAAAGGGGCCTGGATAATGCAAATGTATCGAAGATATCAATTTCTAAATCCACAGTGGCCAGGTGTACCGGGAGCCTGACCTTTGTATTGGCAACATTATAATCCTTGCCAAGGTATGCTGCTGGAGCAAAATCAATATCTTCCGGATCAGCCTGATGAAGCTCGACGGATTCATAGGATTCCACATTATCGGATTCCTCGGTGTACTCTTCAGATTCATCATCTTCAAGACTTTCCAGAAATAGCTCGTCATCTTCATTTTCATCATCAAATGCAGACCATATTAGTTCGGAAGATTCCTCATCCTCTAGCATGGTGGGCCTTTCCTCATTTTCCTGGCTCTCTAACATCACTTGCTCATCGGACTCTTCAGGGGATTCGAGTTCACCACTTGATTCCAGAATGTCTGTTGATTCATCTTCAAATGAATCTGAGGCAGTGAATCTGGCGGAAGAAGGTTTTTCTTCGACACTTTTAATTACAGGAGGAGCAAGAATCAACGGCATAGCAGTTCCTTTTCCTCGTGGCCTCTGCAGCTGGCTGCCTCTTTGTGAATTGCCAGTACTTAAGTCATGATCTATTTCTTCAAAAACTTTTTCCATCTCGGCATCACTCAATGGCTGGCTATTTTCAGGTCCTCTGCCTCTCCAGTCACCATAAAAAGGGTTCCTGTCTTGAAATGTCCTATTTTCATTTGCCATTTTCAATGGAAGGTGCTTCTGTTAGTGCATCCTTTCCCTACCCTCCTTTCCTATAAATGATTATTGAATCATGATTCACCCTAAAGGCTCTTAAATGCAGAAAGGGGCTTATACTACTGATCGCTTAGTATAATCCCCGCCATTTTATAATTTAGGTTATTCTGACTCATCAAAGTAATCTGGATCATTTGTTGCGGAAGAAACGCGGATTTGCTGATTTTGCAAGACACGAACTTTGAAGTCGATGACCATTTTTTCCTCGATTGTCTGGAAATAGCCCTCATCAATCGGTGAAGATGTCGGCAGCGGCTGACGGTCGATCGCTTCATCCCACTCAATGATTTGGCTGGAAACCAATTCACAGAAAGGAAGTTCATTATAGTGCTGGCTGCTCTCCTGGTGGAATTGAGATAAATCGCTTGTCAGCAATTCGTCCTTTTCCGGAAACCCAGTTGGCAATGGTTTCGAAACAAAGAAATCGAA
Organism: Mesobacillus sp.; assembly: GCF_057785455.1. Lineage (NCBI taxonomy): Bacteria > Bacillati > Bacillota > Bacilli > Caryophanales > Bacillaceae > Mesobacillus > Mesobacillus sp. The sequence continues at coordinate 61,322 of NZ_JBYNSB010000042.1, read as the reverse complement.
TTCTTTGCGATTATTGACTTGTGGTTTTACTGGAGGGGACAGGAATTTTTTGATTTCCGTTACCACCTGAAATGGAATATCCACTGTGAAAGAATGCAGGTCAGATGCTACTGATGATGATGTAGAAGCCTGGATATCCTGGCTAGGGCTGGCATACTGAATGTTTTTCCTTACAAAACCTTTAATGAATAATTTATCTGTTGGCAGCAGCAAACGGCATTGAGTTAACTTGATTCTTTTCTTTACATCCTTAATTTCCAATACCGGCTCTGGAAAATTGATCATTGTATCAAGATTTACTTGAAGGGTCAACTCGGCTAGAACAACAGGAACTTTTGTTACGACCTTCCCTAAGCTCACATGCGGGTGATGATGATGCGGCTTGCAATCGAAATGGTCATTGGAAGGCTTGCACTCATAATCTGGTTTATTTTTATCTTTTTCAAACATACATGGCTCCTCCTTAAACTCTCCGTAGAGTGAAGATGCTCTATCCTATGCACTTTCAATTTTTGGGTCTAGGCATTTGCCCTTATGCAAGAGCGGAATTAAGGGCAAGTACCCACGTTAATCCCTTTATTTCTCTATAATGTACATACTAATAATCCTTTGGTAAAAATTTTTTCGTTTTTTTTCCTTCTATTGACATTGTCAAAATGATCCCATGTGAATATGTATGGATTAGTGAAAATGGAAAAAGCATGGCGACTGTTTGTCATTGCCATGCTTTTCCTCAGAAACTATTTAATTAGCATCCGCCATTTCCCGGATTTCCTACGCCGCCTGTTCCATTGTCTGTAATTGTAACTTGCCTGTTCTGCAAAATTTTAATTGTGAATTCCAGCATTGTTTTTTGAACCATGTGTTGGAAGGTACCTTCTTCAAAAGGGCCATTTCCTGGTAATGGATAACGGTCAACTGCCTCATCCCATTGTACGATCCTGCTTGAAATCAGTTCACAGAATGGAAGCTGGTTGTAGAATTGTGTGCTTACCTGATGGAATTGAGAAAGATCGCTTGATAACAGCTGGTCTTTTTCAGGGAAACCGTGTCCCAGGTTCTGTGCTCTGAAGAAATCAAATTCAGAACGAGTATTTAACGATGGCAAAAGCGGGTCAGTCAAAAAGTCAGTAATGTTAGTAACACACTCAAATGGAACGTCCACTGTAAGTGAGCGCATTTCAGAGGCAACACAGTCACTTTTTGCATGAGGGCAAGGTGTTGCATATTGAATATTCTTGCGGATGAAACCTTTAATAAATAAAGGTATACCAAAATCAGTTTCTAAATCGTCTCCTAATAACAGCCTGCACTGGACAATTTTAACCCTTTTCTTAACGTCTTTAATTTCAAGTACAGGATCAGGGAAACTAATATTTGCTACCGTATTTGTTCTTACTCTTACTTCCTGGAGTACAACTGGGACTCTAACAATTCCGGAACCTATTGTACCTACTGGATCAACAATTACATTTTCGCATTGTTCCACAGATGCGGATTGATTTACATTAACACAGCCTTTAGAACCGTGATGTTCTTTAGTCATTCTTTTTTCCTCCTTGTAATTTCTTATACAGTTTATCCTATTCTTTAAAGGCTTTTTGGCATAGATGAATGAATCAGAGCAAACGCGGAATTTTGCTATTTTACAAGATTTCCGCGATTATTCTTTTCTAGTGAATATTAAAAAATGGGTACTTGCACAGATGCCCATGCCTATTGCATAGAATTCAAAAGGAGGAGGATAAAATGAACAATCATAATTACTTTGCAGTCGATATTGGCAACAGCTGGTATAAGATTTTGGCCTCTGATCAAGGAGAGCTTTTTGAATATCAGCTGCCAAATGCCATCGCCCTATATGATGACGAATTTTATGAAAAGCCCTATGACGAGGAAGATATAGACCTCGAGGAAAATTTGATCGCAGAGGTAAGAAGCCCGGCGATCAATAACAAAAGAGAAGTTTTTTATGCGGGGAAGGCTGCGGCAAAACAAAGGAATGTCAGCCTGACAGCAAGCAATAATCAAAAAGCCGATGAAGACCGCACCTATATCCTGCTTTTCGCAGCGGCTGCCTATCATGCTTCGATCATCAATCCAGATGATATCGAAATCAATTATTGTATCGACCAGCTTGCAGTATCGCTGCCAACTACTCAGTACAAGGAAAAGAAAGAATTATTGAAACAAAGATTAATAGGGAACCACACCGTTACCCTCCATAAGGTGCCAGGCATTCCTGAACCAAAGGAATTGATTGTCAAACTTGAGATCAAGGATGTTATTGTCGGGGCGGAAGGAGCCTGCGCTTATCTTGGCTTAATTCGCGATATCGAAACGATGGCAATCAAGGATGAAAATCTGGTTAAAGATTCGCGGAAGGGCATTATTATCGGAGACCTCGGCGGTGATTCTGTAGACTTTGTAGGCATAAAAAATAGCAAGCCTGTAGCCTCCGTTGAGGGAGACCACTTCGGCATCAATTTATTCCTCGATACCATCATTAAAAAAGTCAGCAAAAACGAGCTATATACCTTCGATTCAAGGTCGGAGCTTGAAGAGAAGCTTTATGCCGGACAATCCGAATGGTATGTCGAGCCTTTTGCAGGTGTCAGGAAAGACATCAGCAAATATGTGATTCCGCAGCTGCGGATCATGGCGATTAAATACCTCGAACATTTTGATCGTGCCAGAAGCAGTTCCAGTGAAATAAAAGGTGCCTCACGTTACATTGCTGTGGGCGGTGCAGCCAAGCTTGCACAGAAACAAATTCAGGAAGCAGCCTTAAGATGGTCTGAAAAAGGGCGCCCAATTGACCTGACGTTCCCTGAAAACCTTGAAAAACTGAATGTCTTCGGCCTCATGATCTTGGCGAAAATGAATCAATTAAAAAAACAGCATGAGAATACCGAGGAACTAATTTCCGTTGAAGGATGATCGGTATGTCAAACACATATACGGACTATGTAAATAAAATCGCGATAACCGTCCCTGAACGATATATTGATGTTAAAACTGGCGAAACCTATACAGTTTCACCTAAAGTTGCCGAGCAAATTGAATACCATGCCAACAACAGTTCATTGAGCCATCTTGTTCTCTCGGCTCTTCATCAATACTTGTCTCCTAAACCTGTGCTCAATGGTGGCACTAGCGAAATTCTGCAGCAGCTGGCAGATATCAAGGAAATATTAGCGAATGGCGTATACCCACTAAGACCATCAGTCCACCAAAGGATAGGGAAAGATCAAACAGATGCCTCTAATTTGCTTAATCTGAAAGAAGTAGAGGACATTCTCGAGGCATTTGGAGGATAGAATGAATTAAGGACGGTACATGAGTACACGTCCTTTGTTCTGCCTTATTGAAATTCATTTGGACTGACTCAGCATTTGGCAGATCAACATCAATAATTTGGGATAATGTTTCAAGTAGAAATCATTGTCTGTAGAAACAGCTTTTTTGTGGTAATAATCCAGGAGCCTAAAAGCGGTGGTTTCTGTGTAGGTTGCAGGGATATGGAAGAAATCAATGACTGGTGAAAAAGAACCATCACCGGCAGGGAGTAAATAACCAATTACCATGTTGCCTTCTTTAGGCTTGTGATAAATTTCATTGTAAACTACTACAAGCTTTTCTTTCATCTGAAAAAGATCCGACATCACCAATACCCTTCCATTGGCTATATCTGTTATTTCTTCAACAAAATAAAAGCCGGGCATGGCATATTTCCATTCGCTAAGTATGCGATGCACTTTTGGTCTTCTTCTGTGCCTGTATTCAGCAGAATCAAGATAATATTGGAGTATGGTTTTTCTGCCACCCCTTACCCGATGATACAGTATGGCCCAAGAAAACAGATGAGGTATCATGGCTGAGATAATTTCATCATTGGAATTTGCTTTTTCAGTAAACTCATCCATAAGGTCCAACAGATACTCTCCGTAATACTCATCAGCAAAATAAAAAAGTTCATCTAATTCATCAAAAGCAGCAATCTTCAATTTTTCCTGCATTAAAATAATCTTATTTTCATTTTCTTTAATCATTTGCTTCTCCTTTCAGGAATTACTCTCACCTCCTTATCCTAGCATAATAATTTCAACGCTTTCGGGAAAAATATGTCTGAATTTTTACAATTTAAAATCGCTCATTTAAAACATGCTCATTGAATATTTTTCAGACATCATTTCCAACAGTTTGATCCCGCCAATACTATTCCCTTTTTCATCAAGAGCCGGGCCCAAAATGCCAATGCCGAAGCGGTTAGGAACTGAGCCCATGATTCCTCCAGATACACCGCTTTTTGCCGGAATTCCAACCCTTACCGCGAACTCGCCTGATGCATTATACATACCGCAGGTTACCATAAAGGTCTTGCACAGCCTTGCTACATACGCAGGGATAATCCTTCTGCTGGTAACCGGCTCAACACCATCCATCGCAAAAATACAGCCGATTCTCGCAAGGTCCAGGCAATCCACTTCGATAGCGCATTGTTTTGTATATACTCTCAAAAGCTCTTCAACATCCTCGTCAATCACTCCATGCTGTTTCATGAAATAACATAAAGCCCTATTAAGGTCTGAGGTTATATATTCAGATTCAGCTACCTCTTTTGAATATCCAATAGATTTGTTGCCCGCGAGATCCTGGATAAATGCAAGAATCCTGTTAAAACGCTCGCTTTCATTGCTGCCCTTTATCATATGAGTAACTGCAAGTGCTCCGGCATTGATCATTGGGTTCAAAGGTTTAGAAGGGCTGAATTCCAGCTTGATAATTGAATTAAACGGGTCACCAGTAGGTTCATAGCCAACCTTGTTGAAAACTGCCTCTTCACCGTAATCCATCAAGGCAAGAGCCAGCGTCAATACCTTCGAGACACTTTGCAATGTAAGCTTCTGCTTGACATCCCCTGCGGATATGCAAGTCCCATCAGCATGGTAAATGGCGACTGACAGTTCCTCCTGGTGTGCTTTGGCAAGTGCAGGAATATAATCTGCTACCTTTCCTAGTCTTGTGTAAAATTTTGCATCGTCTACAAGCTGCTGCAACTCATCAGTAGATCTACACGGCATAACATTTCCTCCATTGAATGATAAGAATCTTATTATAAAACCCGCTGCCAGTTTCCCTGTCATTCCCTAAAAAATAGGCGGCACAGTTGTGCCGCCACCTTTTTAATGAATCTAAAATCTGCCCGATCTTAAAATAGAATAGATAATCCAGAGAAACATCAAAAAGGCAATCATAAAACCGATTTCGATGGCCGGTACACTTGTAAGAATCGTATTGTTTCCAAAGGTGGCACCAACTATCAGCCCTAACACGACGATGCTGAATGCAAGCAATGTCAAACTGAAGGAAACCTGATTGCTGATCCGATCGAATTTATTAAGGATCCGATTGATTTCTGAAAGGCTGATTTCAAATTTTAAATCCCCCTTGGATGCCTGATCTAATACAGTATCCACCTTATTGGGAATATCAGTGATAGTATCAGTCAAATCCTCGGCTTTATTCAAAAACCTTTTGCCCATTTTAATAGGATCATATCGCTCCCTCATCAACTGCTCTCCATATGGCTTCGCAAGCGAAATCATATCAAGCTCTGGATCCATTTCGGAAATGATGCTTTCAATTGTAACCAGTGCCTTTCCCATCATCGTCATCTCTTTAGGAAGGATTATCCTATGCTCCTGTGCTGCAGCAAAAAGTTCCTTTACCGTCAGCCCTAATCTCAGCCCCTCATGAGGCTGGAGATCTACCGTTTTACGGATGGCATCTACATCGTCATAAAAGTGATCTTTATCGATATCCGGAGGGATGTCAGCCAGCCTGAAGATAGCTTTGACAATTTGATTTGTATCTTCTTGCATGATACCCACCATCATGGATGTGGTATCATATCTCATCCTAGCTGAAAGCCTGCCGACTTGTCCAAAATCAATAAAGACGAGCTGCTCTGTTCCAGGAATGTACAGGATATTTCCGGGATGAGGATCTCCATGAAAAAAACCTTCTCTAAGAATTTGCGTAATATAGGCCCTGACCAGCAAATCGGCGATTTTTTGTTTCTCTTCCTTATCAGCTGCCATCGTTTGCAGCTCATTCAATTTAATTCCATCTATCTTCTCCATCGTCAGGATTTGCGATGTAGAAAATTCATGGAATACCTCGGGTACTTTAATGGATTCGCAGTCCTCAAACTGCATTTGGACCATATCGGTATTCCTGGCTTCCTCTGAGTAATCCAGTTCTCTCCGGATGGACTCTGACAGCTCTTCAACCATTTCAGTAATATTATAATATTGTGCCCAGTCATAGCGGTCCTCAATTAATTTGGCGAGATCCTGTAAAATTTGCAAATCGGTATAAACTACCTGTTTTATACCTGGCCGCTGGACCTTGACCATCACCTTTTCACCTGTCGGAAGAACAGCTTCATGGACCTGTCCGATAGAAGCAGCTGCAACACATTCATCATTAAAGGAAAGGTAAATCTCTTCCGCTTCCCTCCCGAATTCCTGATAGATTTTTTCTTTTATTTCCCCGGCAGGCACAGGCGGGACTTGATCCTGCAAAAGCTCCAGTTCCTTTACAATATCCGCCGGAAGCAAATCAGTCCTGATACTGAGAAGCTGCCCAAGCTTTACAAAGGCAGGTCCCAGCTCTTCAAGCATGCACCTAATGCGATAACCTGCTTCCTGTGTATTTCCGGTCTTCATGTCTGCGACAAGTCTGTCTTTCAGGGATAAGACCTGAAAAAGTCCTACCTCTTCCAGAACATAGCCAAATCCATACTTCACTAAAATCGAACCTATTTCTCTATATCTATTTAATCTTCTTAAGCGATCTGTCAACATTCCGTCACCTGCTGTTTATTTCATGTCTTTGGAAAAGCCCGGCGGTATATTGTCAATTCCCTGATCCGTCAGATCTAAGTCCGTTTTTAAATTTTTGCTTCTCATTTGGGTTAATTCCTGCTGGATCAGGACTAACTGTGCCTTGACTACATCCAGCTCTTCTCTTGTTACGAAGCCCAGTTCCGTAAGCTGGTTTTTCGCCATTTCCTTAAAATCCTGATTCCATTCGTCACTTTTGCTTTCTCCTTTTTTATAAAATTCATCAAATATGGTATCCGCTTCAGTTTGGGTCATGCTCCCTTTTTCAACAAGCTTCATAATGCTTTCATCGAACTTTTCTTTTCCTGCCACAGCAGCACCGAGTCCCAGCAAAAAGCCGCTTTTAAGAAAACTATTCATATTTGGAATCCTCCTTTAAACTAACTGTTAACTTAACAATACCCAAAAACTTGTGTTAATCACCCTTTTACGACAAAAAAGCACCTGCTTCATAGCAGATGCGATCTTTTCGGTTGCCCAGGTTTAAGCCTTCAAGATATCAAACTTCTCTAAATAAGCCCAATTTTGAGGAGCCGGCAGGCTTAGCTGCCAGAAAGTCGTTCCGTAAAGCTGATAAAGGTCGAGTTGCCGGTATTTTTCTATATAGCTTCGAATATCCTCAAACCAGACAATATGCTCCTCTGTGCCTTTCCAGTAACGATACCAGGGAGATTTCGCCGCAGGATCGAACTGGATGGCTGATCCCGTGGTGATAGCCAAATTTTGCGCCTCCAAAACAGAAATTGCCCTAAACTGACTAGATCCTGGTATTTTATCATGTCCGTATAATCCAAGGGCAATTTGCAGTTTACCCGGAGGAATCAAAGAGATTGAATATCGAATCACTAAAGCTAACCACCAGAGCGGTGTTATCGGATCCGGCGGACCGCCGGGGTATCCATAGTCAATAGTCATTACAGCGACGATGTCAGCAATCTCGCCAATGGTTTTATAATCATATGCACCAATGATCGGGTTTGTTGGGATATCTTCTGTTTTAGCATGGACATTTACATGCAGAATCAAATTGCCCATAGCAGCCTTAAGCTCACGTAAGAATTGGTTAAAATTCTCACGCTGCGGAGGAGGTACGAATTCCATATCTATGCTGATGCCTCCAAAGCCTCTCTGTTTCGAAAGATTTACTAGGCTCGCTACGAGATTTTTACGGTAGGCTGGATTCGCAAGAACCGTTCCTGCAAGCTCCCTGCTGAATCCTTCCGCTGTAGTATTCTGAAGTACCAGCAAAGGAATCACATTCAACTCTTTGCTTCTCTTAATATATGCTAAATCATCCACCCCAGCATAAGCATATCCTTCACTTGTGAAAGAGTAGTTTACAATAGCGAGGAAGGTAAGTCTTGGAGCCAACGCATCAAAGCCGGCAAGAAAAGACTGCAGTGAAGAAGGCACGATAAAGCCAAGGGTAGCTAAGGGAGGCTTTAGAGGTGATGGGATATTAATATTCTGGCCAATGTACAGCTTGTTTGGGTCCATTCCCGGATTTGCATTCAATATACTGGCAACTGATGTTCTAAATTGAACAGCGAGCTTCCAAAGTGTATCTCCTGATTTTATCTTATAAAACCGAATGACCGGCTGATTATCTGGAATATAAAGAGCAAGCCCTGGAACAATTAAGCTTGATGAAGGCAGCCTGTTGAGATCGACGATGCTTTGGATTGTTACACCGTAACTCCTGGCGATAGACCACAAATTATCACCGGCTTTTACTACATGCACAGCCATCTGAATCACACCCTTTTGGGAAATATCTCTTACCATCATATGGCTGAACAGATTGTTTATATTACTTTTAAATCGTCAAAATAGATACATCTTACTTTAAAGTCCCGCAGCTATCATTATCGGGACGATTAAATATGTTTGCGGGACAAAAAGAGGCAGGGTCCCATATATCGTGGGCCCTGCCAAATCAGTTTATCGCCATCTGCTCTTACCTTCGTTGCGGTTTCGGCTTTTGGCTGTATGGCAGGCATCACAAATTTGGTAAGGAGAATCAACAGGAATTCCCCTTCCGCAGTGCCTGCATTTCTTTTTATAATTTTTCACTTCAGATTTCAGAAATTCATGAACATCATCACTAAGCCCTGTTCTGACTCTTTCCCAGTACACCGCTTCAGTCTTTCGGCCAAGCTTGTATAAAAATAACAAATGAAGCCCAATCGCTTTGTATGAAAGCTCCAGTTCTTCAAGAGTGGCAGTCTTAACTACCGGCTCAGGAAGCTCTTCATCTGTGACAATGGCCTTGATTGTTTCAAGCCATTGCTCAATCAAAGCAGGTTCTTTTGAGGAAAATGGCAAGTGCAGGAATCCGTATAGCTCCATCATTGGCAGCCTCGCCTCTATCTCAGTATCCCTGACATACTCATATAATTCACGCTCTTCAGAGAGGGTTGCTTTTTTTGTCCCCTTAGGACTTTCAAATTTGTCCCATAGCTCAAAAAATACAGCAAGAGAACGATGATATTTTTGGAACCGTTCAAAGATTCCCGAAGTCGGAGCTATAGAAAAGGTCGCAACCGGTGCATCCTCTTTTTCCAGAAGCTTGGCCATTGAATTGATTTCCGACGTGAACGCTACCTTGCCCACATTGTAGATACCTTTTCTTCCTGCCCTGCCTGCTATCTGTTTTACTTCCTGTGATGTCAGCCTTCTTCTCCTTGTGCCATCGAACTTTTCATTTTCAAGGAAGACAATCCGCCTGATTGGAAGGTTAAGGCCCATCCCGATTGCATCAGTGGCTACTACAACAGTGGTTTCGCCTTTGATAAAGCGCTCCATTTGCTTTTTCCTTGTTTCTGGCGGCATACTGCCATAAATCATGCTTACCTGCCTTCCGCTATTTTGCAGCTTCGAAGCGTTTTCCAGCACCTGCTTGCGTGAAAAACAGACAAGGGCATCCCCCTTTTTTGCATGATTCAGGCTGAATTCCTTATTCTCAACCTGAAGTGGAATATCCCTGGTGTAATCATATATTTCCACAAGATTATCCTCCAGCAGCTCCATCATAATCCCTTTGATATTCCTGCTTCCAATGATGTGGACTTCTTCCGCGTTTGCTTTTGTGATCGCTTTATACCACGAAAATCCTCTGTCTTTATCAGCGATCATCTGGGATTCATCAATCACGACCACGTCGTAAAAATCCTTTTCATGAAACATCTCTACAGTACAGGAAATATGGGCCGCCCCTTCAGAAATCTTTTCCTCTTCCCCTGTCTTTAGAGAACAAGGGACTCCTTCGTTATTCAGTTTTTCATAAACTTCTAAAGCGAGAAGCCGCAATGGTGCCAAATACAGTCCGCTCTTCGCAGCTTTCATCCGCTCAAGTGCATGATGCGTCTTCCCAGTGTTTGTTTCTCCTATATGAAGGATGTAACGGACATTCCTTCTGAGGGAAGGATTGTATTCCCTGCCGAAGATATCCTCCAGCATCCTCGCTTCTTCTTCTTTTTTCCTGCGGATTTCGGCTTCTTCTTCAGCTTTCCTGCGTGCCCTCACTGCCAGGTCCATTTCATATCTTTCACGATGAACAGTTTCATCAAATGGGATTTCAGCTAACTTCAACAGGTCATTTACATATTCCTCCTGAAGTTTATAAAGAAACCCATCTGTATAAGCAAACAGCAGGTCGTCTATAATACGTTTTACCTCATTCATATTAACCTGGTCTTCAAAGATCTCTTCATAATCCTTGATAATGTCAGCAGGCAGATGATTCATTACCTCTTCTGACCCGATTTTTCCAAATAACTTTATCACTCGTTTTTCAAAAAAATATTGATAGGTTTCATATTCAAAATAATGTCTTCCCCAATGGGCGGTCTGGTGGATCTGTCCTGTCAGCTCATCATAAAAATCAGCCATTGTCCGGTAATCCTCCGGGTTAAATGGACCAAGTTCAGTCAGTTTTTCTTCAAGCATGAACGTATCTATATCTTTATAACGAGGATTTTCTTTAAAAATATGAATTAAATCCTTTGAGATTTCATGCCTGAGCCTTAAATATGCAAGCTCTTGAAACTGTTCCAAAGTACCTCTTGCCTTTTGATAGATCCGTTCCTTGATTGCCGATTTCTTTTCCAGTGTTTTTTCTTCTTCTGCCTTTCTGAGAAACTTTTTCCGGGCACTTTCATACATTCCAAGCCATTTTTGATCGCTGATAATTCCTTTAATCCAAGAAAGCACATCAAAAGGCTGATATTCCCTCACTTCATTACGGAAAAGTTTATTGATCAGCTTCCGGTCAACACCCTCGACCGTAAACCCACGCTCACTCAAAAAAGCTTTCTTGTCCCGTTTCGAAAAATCATTTGTCGATTTAGTCAGCCAGACATTAAGCCAAATTTGTGTCAGGTATGTATTTCTATTTCCAAGATAATCATCGAATGCTGGAGCCGATTCATGCTCTCCAAGGAATTTCTCAATATCCTCCATAACCTTGCTCTTTGTATGCTCAATCGCTAGCTCATAAATACTTTCGAGTTGTTTCATGTAAAAGCTCCTTATAACTTATAACTTTTATAAACAAAAGGCCGCACAAAAATTGTGCGCACCTCTATATTGCCACTTATTATTTTTCTAAGCTGAGTACGCTGTTATCAGGCGTTTTTAACCTCTAACTTTTTCACTACTCTGTTTATTATTTCCTTATCCTGTTCAGAAATATGTTTCGGCTTAATTGGTGATACTGCGTCTATTTTTTCTGGATGATCAGCGCAAAGAATTTCCAAATAGAATGGTGTACTTTCCCGATCTCCATTTAAGTAGCCTTTAAGAATTTTCATTTTATCGGCTTTGCCGGTAAAGACACTCTGATAATCCCATTCAATTTCATTACTATACCTCGAGTCCATCTTTTCTTTCAGTGCCAATGCTTCTGATACAGCTTCGTTCGGTGAAGTAAAGTATGATTTAGTCCTCCATAGACCTTTCTTTTTCTTGCCGTCCCCTGCTTTTGCCTGATAAAGTTTTACGATCATTTGCCTCATCCTTTCTGGTTTGGTCTCACGCCTTCTCATGGTGAGTCGTAACACCAGAAGACCTAAGGATTAAACTTATATGAATAGTATACCCTGTTTTCCATTGGTTACCTATTAATAAGGCAATATTCTTGCTGATTGTTGTTTTATTAGGGCTCAGCCATTAATAAAAGCGTGTGCGATTGCACACGCTCTCTAAATTATCCATTAATTTGCCGTTACTGCTTGTTTTTCATTCAGTTTCTCATGTCTGATGGTTGCCTGGGCGGCAGCAAGCCGAGCTAGAGGTACCCGGTACGGTGAGCAGCTGACATAATCAAGTCCTGCGTTGTAGCAGAATTCAATCGAACTCTTTTCACCGCCATGCTCTCCGCAAATACCAGTCTTAAGTCCTGGCTTTGTTTTACGGCCTAAGGCTACCCCGGTCTCAACCAATTTTCCGACTCCCTCACGGTCCAGTACAGCGAAGGGATTTTCAGGCAGTACCTTCTGTTCGATGTACGCCTGGAGGAACTTGCCTTCCGCGTCATCACGGCTGTAGCCGAAAGTTGTCTGGGTTAAATCGTTCGTTCCGAAGGAGAAGAAATCTGCTTCTTCAGCAATTTGATCTGCAGTCAAAGCAGCACGTGGGATCTCAATCATCGTTCCAACCGTATAGTTGAATTCCTTGCCAGTTTCCTCCATAATGCTTTGTGCTGACAGATTTACAAGCTCACGCATTTCCTTCAGTTCATTCACGTGCCCTACTAATGGAATCATGATTTCAGGCTGAACCTCGATCCCGTTATCGGCCAGTTTAGCCACTGCATAAAAAATTGCCCTGGCCTGCATTTCATAAATTTCCGGGTGGATCATTCCAAGACGACAGCCGCGGTGGCCTAACATTGGATTGAATTCATCCAATTGGCGGACCTTTTTCAGAAGTGCTTCTTTTTCCTTCAATATTTTCGATTCTGGATCAAGAATCTGTAATTTAGTGATTTCGACTAGAAGCTCTTCCTTATCTGGAAGGAATTCATGAAGCGGCGGATCCAGCAGACGGATGGTTACCGGCAGTCCCTGCATAGCCTCGAAGATTCCTTCAAAATCCTCCTGCTGCATCGGAAGAAGTTCATCAAGTGCCTTGGTACGGTCTTCAAAATTGTCAGCAAGAATCATTTTCTGGACAATCGGAACTCTTGCAGCATCCATGAACATATGCTCAGTCCGGCATAACCCAATTCCGCCGGCACCAAATTCTAGTGCCTTGGCTGCATCCTCTGGATTATCTGCATTTGCACGGACACCAATCTTCCTCTCTTCATCTGCCCAAGATAGCAGTAACTGGAATTCCTCTGACAATTCAGGTTCAATCATCGGAATCTCCCCAAGCATGATTTCGCCAGTTCCGCCATCAATTGTAATGATCTCACCGTGCTTCACGACAGTGTCGCCGACACGGAATTGCTTCTCATGCAAATCAATTTTCATCGCTTCACAGCCGCAAATACATGCCTTACCCATACCGCGTGCAACTACTGCTGCATGGCTGGTCATTCCTCCCCTGCTTGTCACAACTGCCTGTGCAGCAATGATTCCATGTATATCATCAGGAGTCGTTTCTGGACGTACAAGAATCACTTTTTGGCCATCATTTGTAAGCAGTTCTGCTTCATCTGCATCAAACACTACCTTCCCGGTAGCAGCGCCTGGGGAAGCAGGAAGGCCTTTGGCAAGCTGTTCCCGCTCAAAATTCTCATCAATCCTGCGGTGCAGCAGCTGGTCGAGCTGCTCTGGATCCACACGAAGCAGCGCAGTTTTTTTATCAATAATCCCTTCATGGACCAATTCTGCAGCAATACGGATAGCAGCCTGTGCTGTGCGTTTACCTGTACGCGTTTGAAGAATGAACAGCTTCCCTCGTTCAACAGTAAACTCAATATCCTGCATATCGGCATAATGCTGTTCAAGACGTTTGCATGTATCGACAAACTGTCCGTAAACATCAGGCATTTCCTCTTTCAGCGTCTGGATTGGCTGCGGAGTACGTATCCCTGCTACTACGTCTTCACCCTGAGCATTGATCAGGTACTCTCCATAAAGAATATGCTCCCCGGTCGACGGATCCCTTGTGAAAGCTACACCTGTTCCAGAGTCATCTCCCATATTCCCAAATACCATGCTTTGAATGTTCACAGCCGTACCTAAATGGGCAGGAATTTTATTCAGGCGGCGATAGACGATTGCACGCTGGTTGTTCCATGAATCGAATACTGCCTGGATTGAAAGGAATAGCTGCTCCTTAGGATCCTGAGGGAAAGGCTTTCTTGTATGCTTTGTCACAATGTTTTTATATTCCTCGATGACTTCCTTCCAGTCTTCCGCAGTCATTTCAGGATCAGAATGATAGCCTTTCGCTTCCCTTATTTCCTCTAGCAATCTCTCAAAGAAAAAGACGTCTACATCTAGAACTACGTCACTGAACATTTGAATAAAACGGCGATAGGAATCATAAGCAAAACGCGGGTTGTTTGTCAGCTTCGCCATTCCTTCAACTGTTTCATCGTTCATGCCAAGATTCAAGATGGTATCCATCATTCCTGGCATAGAAAACACTGCACCTGACCGAACAGAAACTAACAGTGGGTTTTCCGGGTTGCCTAACTTCTTGCCTGTATTCTCTTCAAGTTTTCCCAAAGCTTCAAGTACTTGAGCCTGGACTTCAGCTGAAATCGTCTTTCCTGCATCATAGTATGCATTGCAGGCTGCTGTCGAAATAGTGAATCCAAATGGCACAGGAAGGCCGATCCGGGTCATTTCAGCAAGGTTAGCACCTTTCCCTCCAAGGATTTCTTTCATGCTGCTGTTGCCTTCATTAAAGAGATAAACAAATTTAGACATCACGTAAAACTCCTCTCACTTTTTAGAATATCAAGAATCAAGCCTGCTGTTTCTTCAATCGCTTTATTTGATACATTGATGACTGGGCATCCAACACGCTTCATTATTTTTTCGGCATAGTCTAGCTCCTCCAGTATACGTTCATAGCTCGCGTAGTTGGCCCTTGCACCTAACCCAAGCGCTTTCAGCCTTTCAGTCCTGATTTCATTCAATTTATCAGGGGAGATAATTAAGCCTACACATTTGCCTCGCGGAACCTGGAAGAGTTCATCCGGCGGTTTGACTTCAGGAACGATCGGTACATTCGCTACCTTGAAGCGCTTATGAGCCAGATACATAGATAAAGGAGTTTTGGAGGTGCGAGACACTCCGAGCAATACAATATCAGCCCTTAATATGCCGCGAGGATCTCTGCCATCGTCGTATTTTACTGCAAATTCAATTGCCTCGATCCTCCTGAAATAATCATCATCTAGCTTTCTCATCATTCCGGGACGGTTATTAGGCTGCTTGTTGAATTTTTTTTCGAACGCGCTCATCAGTGGATTAAGGAGATCGACTGCATAGATCCCTTCTTCCTGTGCCCGTTTATCGAGGTACGACTTCAGGGCAGGAACAACAATGGTATAAGCAATGATTGAGCGCCCTTGCTTTGCAAGCAGGAGGACATCCTCTATATCTTCTTCATCCTCGACGTACGAGTTGCGGCGAATATCAACCTGGCCGCCATTGAATTGCGTTGCCACGGCTTTCACTACAAATTCCGCGGTTTCTCCGACCGAATCGGATACAACGTAGACTACTTCCTTCATATCCAAAATGCGCTCACTTCCTAGACAGATTTTTGCTCAACAAGTTCTAAATAAATCTTTGTGATTGTCGTTTTTGTTATTCGTCCAATAACTTCGTATGTATCCGGGTTATTGTTGAGTTCGCGGACGACAGGCAAGGAATCGATCCGGTTCTGCACAAGCTTCTTTGCAGCCTGCAGCATCGTTTCCTCAGGTTTTACGGTGATAATATTCGGCATTCTTGTCATGATGACGCTTACAGGCAGGTCCTCGAGATTTTTATTGCCGATTGCAGCTCTCAAAAGGTCCTTCCTGGAAATAACTCCTGCCAGACAGCCTTCTGAATCCACGGCATACAGAGTGCCTACGTCTTCAAGAAACATCTGGACAATTGCGTCATAAACAGAAGATGATTTCTGGACAACAATTGGATGTCCTTTGTAATCACTCACCTTCATATCAATAAAGGTTTCTGCCTTCAATAGCTTTTCTCTGTCCTTATTAAAAAAATATCCGACTCTCGGTCTTGCCTCCAGGCTGCCTGCCATTGTTAGGATGGCAAGATCCGGACGGAGAGTTGCTCTGGTCAGCTTCAATTTTTCCGCTATTTGTTCGCCGGTAATCGGACCATCTTCCTTGACGATTTGTACGATTTCTTCCTGCCGTTTTGTCAGTTTAATAGAACTCACCACCAACTTACCCCCAATAATTATTATGTTACATTATCAAGGATTTTTTAAATGTGTTATCCTTATTAATTTATAGTATATAACATTTAACGAAAAATCAAAAGAAAAGGATTTAATTAATCTAAAATTCTTATAAACTCCGCTTTTCTTTTGCATTAAATAGGCTATACTCATACACAAAGGCTGTCTTCAAATTGATCATTGCTATTCGAATTCTCATACTTTTCTTCAACTTTAAAGGTTTGGGGCTCTTTTTGAAGATGTCTCTGCAGCGGATGAGCAAAAATGTCTGTAAAAACCCAATAAACAGTTTTACTTTGGGTGTTAACGCAACAATTTTTACGAAAAGAGCCTAAATAAAACAACTAAAAAACCCCCTGCAATCTCCTTCAGGGGGTTCAAACTATTTACTTAAATCCAATTCAAGAGTCACCGGGCAATGGTCGCTGCCCATTACAAAGCACTCGGCACCGGCTGAAACTATGGAAGACGCAAGCTTCGCTGACACGATAAAATAATCAATACGCCAGCCAATATTCCTTTCTCTGACCTTATTCATGTAAGACCACCAGGTATAAACATCCGCAGTGTCAGGATTCAGATAACGGAAGGAATCGACGAATCCGCTGCTCAGCAGCTCAGTCATCTTTGCACGTTCCTCATCCGTGAAACCAGAATTGCCACGATTTGATTTTGCGTTTTTCAGATCGATTTCATTATGGGCAACATTCAAATCACCGCAAAGGACAACAGGCTTGCTTCGTTCCAATTCTAAAAGATATTCACGCAGCCTGTCTTCCCAGGTAAGCCTGTATCCTAGACGGGCCAAATCACGCTGGGAATTCGGAGTATATACATTCACTAAAAAGAAATCTTCAAATTCAAGTGTAATTGCTCTTCCTTCACAATCGTATTCTGGAGCATCAATTCCATATTTCACAGAAAGTGGTTCCGCTTTTGTGAATACTGCTGTACCTGAGTAACCTTTTCTCTCTGCATAATTCCAGAATTGGTGATAACCGTCAAGCTCCAAATTGATTTGCCCCTCCTGGAGCTTTGTTTCCTGAATACTGAATATGTCAGCATCCGCCGCTTTAAAGAAATCCAGAAAACCTTTTCCGGAACAAGCTCTTATTCCATTCACATTCCACGATACCAGTTTCATTTTAATGTTCTCCCCTGTGATTGTCTCTTGTATTGTGCCACTTAATTGGCAAGTATTCTTACATTCTAGCATTCATTTAGAATCGATTCTAATATGGAAATTCCCTTATACAGATCCTCTACGGGCGCATTCGCAAATGACAGCCTGAAATATTGCAGCTTTTGTGTGGCATATATTCGGCCAGGATTGATTAGGACACCTTTTGAAAGTGCTTTTCGATATAAGTCAGCTGCCTGAATCTCCGGCTTTAGTTTTACCCAAATGAAAAACCCTCCTGCAGGCCGGTTCCATTCGGCATGATGCGCCATATGGGTATCCAGTGCCTGTAAGGCTGCGTCTCTTCTGCTTTTTAGCTGTTCTCGTACCCTGGATAGATGATTTTTATATCTCCCGCTTGAAAGCCATTCTGCAGCTATTTTTTGGGATATGGAGCTTGAGCCATAATCTGTTTGCATCTTCAGGTCAGCAAGTCTGTCAATTACAGCCTCGGGCCCAACAACCCATCCAATCCGCAAGCCAGGATTCAAGCTTTTGGACAGACTTCCCACATACAGTACATTTCCATGCCTGTCATGGGATTTAATTGGCGGAGGCGGAGGTGAGTCCAGCCATAAATCAGCATATACATCGTCTTCTATAATTGGGAGCTGCGCCTTTTCGGCCAGGCTCAGCAGCTCAAGCCGCCTGTCTGTACCCATAAGCGTTCCAGTAGGATTATGAAAATTGGGATGGCAATACAAAACTGATTTTTTATTGACCATTCGTTCTTCCATTATTCCAGGTATTATTCCTTCTTCGTCCAAGGGGATACCCTGAAGTTTCAAGCCAGCAGATTGAAAAGTTGATAAAGAATAGATATAGGAAGGATTTTCAAGGAACACTGTAGATTCCCGTTCCAATAACCCAATTGAAATTAAATGCAGAGCCTGAAGTGCCCCGGATACTATAAGGATTGACGACTGCGGTGCCTTTACTCCTTTTTTCATTAGATATTCACTTATCGCAGCCCTCAATTCCGGGTTTCCTTTTGGATCCTCATAACCGAATGGAGTCAGCTCATCGCCAACCTTTTGGATAACTGACCTCATTTCCTCAAGCGGAAATAAATCTTTTGATAATTCTCCTTTGCTTAACTGAATGAGATTGCCATCTGATTCTGCAAGATTTATAGCCTGAACCGTAGCGAGGCTTGCCTGATGAGAGCCCAGCTGAACCTTCTCGTTCCAATTCACTGGCGGATTGGATCGCATCAGCGTCCAGGTATTATTGATTACGATTGTCCCCATCCCTGATTTTCCCTCGATCAAACCATCGGCTGTCAGCTCATCCAGCGCGGTAATGACTGTACTGCGGTTAACGCCAAATTGCTTTGCCAATTCCCTCTGGCTTGGCAGCCTGCTGCCTATTGGCCAGGTTCCGTTGGTAATCTGATTTTTTATATAGTCAATGATCATTTGATATTTTGGGGTTTTCATCTTGCGGCTCCATTCCTTTATTAAAAAATTGGATGGTCTTTTGAAATATTGATTGGTTGGATACATTTTAACAAGACCCGGCTATATTAGAAAGACATAATACGTTACCGGGTTAAATTGGATGGTTTTTAGGGTGGTGAATTTAAAAATGCGAATAGTAATTGCGCACGCGCTCATTATACTGCTGTGGGGATCAGCATTTGCAGGAATAAGACATGGTCTTGAAGGTTACTCTCCGGAGCATTTGTCCTTGCTAAGGCTCATGATAGGCTCGACTGCACTCATCATTTATGCATCCTTTACAAGGATGAGGCTGCCCGAGCTGGTGGATTTGCCGGTTATTTTCATCTTCGGCTTCTTAGGGTTCGCTGTCTACCAGACTGCGCTTAGCATTGGGGAACAAACAGTAAGCTCAGGAACCGCAAGCCTGCTTGTTTCGACTTCGCCATTGTTTATTGGATTAATCACGAATTTTCTTCTTCACGAACGGACCGGCAAGTGGTATTGGCTCGGAGCTGTAATAAGCTTGACGGGAATTGCGCTGATTTCATTTGGCGGCCCAGGAAGCTTCAGAATTGGAAACGGTCTGATCTTTATTTTGATAGCCTCTTTTTCTGAGTCTCTTTATTTTGTGTTCCAAAAGAAATACCTTATAAAATATGGAGCGCTGCCCTTTACTGCCTATACCATTTGGGCAGCAACAATTATTATGCTGTTATACGCCCGCGGCCTTGTTCCACAGATAATGGAGGCACCTGTCGGGGCAACAATCAGCGCTGTTTATCTTGGGCTGTTCCCAACGGTCATTGCCTATTTTGCGCTAGCATATGTCACTTCTCATTCAGGTGTATCTGATGCTGCTGGCTCTTTGTATCTTACACCTGCTGCTGCCTTCATCATTGCCTGGATCTGGCTTGGAGAAGTTCCGGCAGCAGTGACAGTCATCGGCGGTTTGGTCACGCTTATAGGTGTATCACTTACGTATATGAAGGATAAGGCACCGGCTTCTGAAAAAAGAAACACATCAACTGGAATCTCATAAATCAAAAGCAAGCTGTTCCGAGTCACCTTCTTTAGGGTCCGATGGGACAGCTTTTTTCTTGTCTAGCATTGTTTCATTGTTTAGTCTGGCACGCTTATTTGCCCGTTGAACATCGACAATCGGCGTCTCATAGCCAAGCTGATAAAATCCCGGATATAACCAGGGCTCATGAATATATTCAATGGAGAGCTGGCTTAATTCAGGAATATGCCTTTTAATCAAGTTCCCTTCTGGATCCAGTTTTTTGCCCATCTTCACCGGGTTAACCAGCTTTATTTTTTCTTTGCCTATGTGCTCGTGCATAAGGTAATTGTGAACTTCAGGCTGATAATCAAGAAATAGGCCAGCAAGCTCTGTGGATACCTTGGTCATATCCAGCTTCAAGATATTGCAGGCAAACGAAGCCGCCATCCCTCTCAAAGTAAAATTGAGCCAGCCTGTTTTGTGAAGACTCCTCATAGCAGCATCCATAAACGGGATTCCCGACTTTCCGCTTAGCCATCGTGAAAAGAACTCTTCATCCTGATTGTCCCTGCTTGTGTCCATTCTATGAAGGGTTAAATGTCCCAAAGATTCATAAAGTAACTTTTCACGGGAATAAAGCTTAGCCAAAAAATATTCCAGCTGTTTCTTATTCTCTCCGCTGATGCTCTCAAGCCTGTCGCGGGTTTTTTGATAGACTGTACGTACAGAAATATTTCCCCAGGTGATATAGCCAGAAAGTCTGCTTGACGAGAGCGAAGATGGTATTGGTTTGTCGCTGTTCTCAATATAATGAAGGAATCGTTCCTCAAGAAATGTATCTAGAGTTTCTATTGCATTTAATTCCCCGCCCTGCTGCCCGAAACGGATTCTGCTCCCCTGCAGCTTAACATTGTTGAACTTTTTTAAATCGGTAAAAAGAACTTCAGGAATACGATCAGGTATATTGATGTCTTTTGGCGGGCTGATGATTGGATCGTTTATGTATGCTTCCCATTGTTTTTTAAAGCTTTTTGCAGCTTTCTTTTCGAACTCAGGGCCAAACACATAGCAGTTTTGATGATTACTCTCTGCCCATTGTTGCACACTTGGGCTTGCTTTATGCGTAAAAATGGTTAGTGAGCCATATGCCTTCAAAAGAACATCCAGTATCGTTTCAGCTTTTCCAATAGCCAAAAACAATCTGCCACCCATGACAGTGAATTGCCTGGATAATTCCTCAAGTCCTTCAATGACAAACTGAAAATGGCGGGCAGTAAACCTTCCGCCATTCCAAACAGATGTTTCATGGATATATAGGGGTAAAAACTCACCCAATTTCGCCGCTTCAGCTAAGGGCTGATGGTCGTTTACCCGCAAATCCTTATTGAAGAGCACAAGATTCATTTTCCTCACCCCACTATCCAATGGACATTGAATTAATACATAACTAGTAACAAAAACTGCCGATGATCAATACATTAATATTTGCTCAAAGGATATTAATAAAGCGGTCCGACATTAGTTTAGTACCTCACGTAAAAGAATACCAAACAAAATCCCCAAAAACATGGAGGTCAATGTTCCAAGAAGGAAGTACTCAGCCCAGTCACGATCGTCCATCTGTTTAAACCTTGCGATTGACTTTGCTGTAACGATGAAAGCAATCGCAGGATATGAACCATAATATGTAAGAAGGATGACAAGCAGCCGTTCGATATAACCTATCAGCTTCCCTCTAGATAAATCATGTTTATTGAATACCATATAGCTATATTGTTCTGACAATCCTTTTTCCCCATTGCCGCTTTTAGGATATTCTGTTTCCTTCAGATCATTTTTGAAGGTATATTTCCCTTCAAAGGTTAGAAGCTGGCCAGGCAATGATCCCAACAGGATCCTGATGGCATGTCCGCTGACAGTAGTCCCCAGAATCAAAACAATGATAATAAACAGGAGGGTCTCCGGAATATCAAGCTGTCTTCCGTCCCCCGCAAAAATCCCTATGAATCTATCTAAAACAGATGTAAGCGTCTGACCAAAAAACAGCTGCAGCGATACCATGATCATAACAAGGTGCAAAAACTGGTCAATGATGAAAAACCAAAGCTTATTAAGATTATCACTATCTATATACCGATCGACCACCATAATCTTTACCAGGTCGATTGCGAAATGGGTGCCTGCAATAAACAGCCCAGGCCAGAGGATTGCCTGAAACGGGTTCATGTCCTGGTAGAATAACACCCAGGCGCCAGCAAGAACGAAAGCATTCACGACCGCATGGTGGAGAATATGCTTTTTGATACTCCTCAGCTTGTCCTGAACCATCTTATCTGTCTGGAGATAAAAATCCGCTATCAAATGGGCAAATATTAAACTTAAAATAAGCATAACTTCTCCTTCCAAGGCTGCAGCTAAAGATTAAAGACTTTATTGGCAAGAGCTGTAATATGTTTTTGAATGCCCTCTTCCAGCTGCCTGGTATTATTTTGAGAATCAAACTTAAAGACACGGTTCTGGATTGATTCCAAGACATTAACAATTTCATGGAAACTGTCAATTATCAGTTCACAATGTCCCTTTTTAACATGGCTGTAGATAGTCGGTGCCGATTTGTCCAGCAGCTTTGCAACTGTGTTTTGCTTTTCATAAACAAGGTATAGCGAACAAACCAGACTCTGGACCTCAGTTTGTTCCATGGAAAGCGCATGCTGCAGCTTCAACATCCCATTAACCAGAGTCAGATATTCAGAGTAAGAGGGAGTTTCCTCATTTTGAAAGAGGAAAACTTCCCTGTCCTTCTGTTTTTTCAGTATTTCATTTGATAATCTTGCCTGTTTCACTAGAGGATGTATCCACTTTTCCAAATC
Organism: Mesobacillus sp.; assembly: GCF_057785455.1. NCBI lineage: Bacteria > Bacillati > Bacillota > Bacilli > Caryophanales > Bacillaceae > Mesobacillus > Mesobacillus sp. Next base: position 38,529 of record NZ_JBYNSB010000042.1, on the reverse strand, counting down.
AATTTCGTTTACGTCCTTTTCAATATTGCCAAACGACAAACCAAAATACGGCCTGTTCTTTCGGTATTTCCAAATCCGGTTAATATAGAATCCAGCAACAAATGCAGACCCGTATCCCTCCGCCAACAAAATCAGCTCATCTCCAGCCCGGTGCTTCACCTTGACAGAGATTGATTCTTTGAACCATTCATTAATCCAGCCTTCCACTTCAGCTAGATAACTGCTTAATTCCTCAACCGATTCTGCAGCAGAGGAGTTGGAAATATCCATGATAAATACAGAAGCCGGGTACATGACCATACCACCTAACATAAATAAATTAGACTATATTAGTTAATATAAATAAAATTAGTTTATATAGTCAAATTTTTGTTTTATTAGCCTGTTTAATTGAATCTTTCTTTATTTATTGCAATCCACTTCATTTTAACAAGATCATATGTTCTCCTCAATAGAAGAAATAAAAAAAGAGCCACAAGGGCTCTTCATTGATTTTATGCTTCTGTTACGACAACCTTTTCCATTACATCGCCATTGCGCATAGCTTTTGCAGCTTCAAGGCCAGAAGTTACTTTGCCGAATACAGTGTGAACACCGTTTAAGTGCGGCTGTGATTCATGTACGATGAAGAATTGGCTTCCGCCAGTGTCTTTGCCTGCATGTGCCATAGAAAGTGAACCAGGTACATGCGTATGAGGGTTGCCCTCTGTCTCACACTTAATTGTATAACCAGGACCGCCAGTCCCTGTTCCGTTAGGGCACCCGCCCTGGCTTACAAAACCTGGAATCACACGATGGAAAGTCAAACCATTGTAAAAACCTTCGTTAGCAAGCTTTTCGAAGTTAGCCACTGTACCAGGAGCTTCATTTGGATAAAGTTCGAATTCGATTTTCTCACCATTTTGCATTTGTATGTATCCTTTTTTAGCCATGAAAATCATCTCCTTATGTTAAAATCACTGTTATCATACACTTTTCCAATTAAAAAGGAAAGTCATGTACCCTTCGATTAATAAAAATGTATTTTCACCCGCTATTTGTGTTAAAATAAAAAAGCCCCTGCCGAACATTCGCTTGTTGCGGGACACTTAACCACTGTACGGACGGCAGGGGCCCTGCTCTGCAGGATCTCTTATTAATACAAAAGGCTGATCAGCTTCTCTCCGATTTGCTGCGTTTGATTCTGGCGAGAACCCCGATTTACGACAGCACCAACAGGACATCCCAATCTCCTTCAATCTCTAATTATCCAGATTCAATCCAGTTTTTTTTCGTAATACACACATTGATTCTTCAAAGCCACTTTATTAATCGTATTTTTATATTTTACTTGTTGTCATCTGCAAGAATGGACAAAAATAGATTACCATTTTTTAAGGAGCCAGTATGATTAACCAATTGCAATTAAAATATATAAAATGGATAAAAAGGGCAGCTTATGGGTTATTTAGCCTCTACATGATTATTGCAGCTATATTGTTATTTTTCAGTCCATATAGACAAGCTGCTTACGAAATCAATTCTGCGGGAACCAACCCTTACAATCTTGTACCCTTCAAAACAATTGGCAATTACCTTAAAGCTTCCTCCCACATTAATCAGGATATTTGGATAACAAATCTTTTTGGCAACGTGCTTGCATTCCTTCCCTTAGGATTTTTCCTTCCATTGCTTTTTATGAGCTATAATCGTTTTTGGAAAACTTTTGGAGCAGTTTTCTTAACAACTGCTTCTGTTGAAATCATACAGTTCATGACAATGGTGGGCAGCTTTGATATTGATGACATTATCCTGAATACCCTCGGAGGCGCCATTGGCTATTTGATATTTATAATGATTTTTAACTATCTTCGAAATAGAGGACAATAAAATGCTCATTACACCATTCGGTCAAAATGAACAGCCGCCATGGGATCTGCTGCTTTCAGCTGATCCATCCCGTGAACTCGTCTCGGCCTATCTTAAAAATAGCTTTTGCTATTGTGCTAAGGTAGATAATTCAATAATTGGGATTATCGTCCTGCAGCCAAGAGATAATGAAACTGCAGAAATCATGAACCTTGCAGTACATACCCACATGCAGGGAAAAGGAATCGGACAAGCTCTTATAAAGCAGGGAATCGAGGCTGCCAGGAGTAAAGGCTATAAAACGCTCGAAATCGGTACCGGCAATTCAAGCATTAGTCAGCTTGCCTTATACCAGAAAACAGGTTTCAGGATTATGAAAATCGACCATGACTTTTTTATCCGGAATTATGACCAGCCAATTTTCGAAAATGGAATCCAATGCCGTGACATGATCAGGCTTTCTATGAAAATTAAAGGCAATCCTTAGATTTCAGGATTGCCTTTAAGAGCTTCTTTGATCAGCCTGGGAATTCCTCGATAGATTTCAACAACATCATCCATTTTCATCCTGACAAGACCGCTAGATGATGGAGCAACATAGTCAATAACCCCAGGAACGACTGAATTATCCTGTCTTCCCCATGAAATCTCTTTTCTGCCGCTGTATTGCTGGTACACCCCTTTTCCAACAAAACAAACAATTTTCGGCTTAAAAGCAATTATTTTTAACCTGAGCTCTTCTTTTCCTTGCTGATATTCCTCTTTCGTAATTTCGTCTGCAGCTTTAGTTGGCCTGGCTACAATATTCGTCATTCCAAAACCTAAATCCAATAGCTTGAAGTCTTCAGTTGTATCGTATTTCCTGGGTGTTATGCCTGCTTCATATAAAATTCGCCAAAACCTGTTATTTGGATTGGCATAATGGTGTCCCGTTTCTGAAGAACGGATGCTTGGATTGAATCCAACGAAAATGACATCCAGATTTTTTCGTAAATGATCCGCAATTGTATCCATCCCCATTTCTCCTATTCCCTCCTGCAAGGTTTTGGTTTCTTATCTACTCTTCAAAATCGCGGAGGCAGATCATTGAAATTTCGGATTCCCTGGAATATTCTCAGGTGAAAAAGAAATTCGTCATAATACATCTCCGCTGCATTTTCCAGTGAGTATGCATCTGAAAAATGGTCTAAAAGCTCTGCGTCCAATTCATTTTCCATCCCTGACAGCCACATCTTGAAACCATGTTTTTCATAAACCTCGGACAATCCTGCCCAATCAAACATTTCTTCTAAGTGATGTTCTCCCATTCAATTATACCTCCGGCTTTCACCTCCATTTTTCCATAGTTCCCCAATCATTATACTATTTTAAAAGGCTTTCATAAATTTGAGTGCTGTTTTGCCTTCCATGCGCTTTGCTTTCAGCAAAGGCTGAAGCCTAAAAAAAACGGGAGTTTTTTACCCCGGCTTACTGAGAGATGGCAGCCTGTTCTGCTATACGTTCTGGATGTGTATAGACATTAAGCGAGCGATTACGAATGAATCCAATCGTTGTAATTCCCAATTCTTCCGCAAGTTTTAATGCCAGCTCTGTAGGGGCGGACTTGGATAACACAATTGGACATCCAATTTTAGCAACCTTAAGTAAAATTTCAGAAGAAATCCTGCCGCTGAACACGATTACTTTATCATGGATTGGAATTTCATTTTTCAAGCAATGCCCATAAATTTTATCAAGTGCATTATGCCTTCCAATATCCACACGCGAGACGACCGGGCCAAACAAAGTGCATAAAGCTGCATTATGGACCCCGCCCGTGTTTTTAAACAACTCTGCAGAACCTTGCATTTCGTCCATTAGCCTGAAGCAATCCTCTACTTCTATTTTGTTTTGGAATCTATGCAGCTTTTTGGCTGTCAGAGCATCTGCAGCAAAGACGAAGCCTGAACGGCTTGCTCCGCAGCAGGAGGTTAAATAGCGCTTCCCTTGCAAATTTTTATAAAATGGATTTTCCCTGGTCGTTTTGACATGTACAAAGCCTTCTTTTTCCTGAATCCAGATTTCTTCAATCTCAGAATATTTTTTAATAATACCCTCTGATGCCAGATAGCCAATTACCATATCCTCAATGTAGTCGGGAGTACAGACCATCGTAACAAATTCCTGTCCATTCACTTTTACGGTGACGGTGTATTCTGTCACGATCGTGTCTTCCACTCTCTCGGCCTGGCCATCCCCAAAACGAAGAATTTCTCTTTTCACTTCAACAGGTTCCATGACAGACACCCTCTCTAAAGTTGTTTTTCTTTACTATCCTATAACCCTAACTTCCAAATTTTAAAACCCGCTCAGTCCAGGCACATGTCTTAATTGTTAGATTAATAGAGTGGAATAATAAAAAGCAGGTCTACAGGTAGTGATACCTGCAGCCTGCCTGACTGAGTCCTATTTGGGTTCCAAAGTTCCTTCTTTATTCTGGTGTATATCCTGTTCTTCCGGAAGCTGTGTTGTTCTTTCAAGTCCGCTTGTATCTTCACCCATACCCTTCAAGAATTCGAATAGCAAAGAGAGGGCTCGGTTAATCTCTGGATCCTTCAGGGAGCGGACGATATCAAAGTATCCCAACTTATCATCGTTCTCCCTATATTCTGCAACTCTCGCAATTCCAGAGTTCAGTTTAAGCAGCAGTGGTTCGAGCTGTTGCACGTTGATTGTTCCAAGAACTCCAACCATCAAAAGCAGGTTTTTAAGAGTATTGGTTGCTTCGGGCTTATCTGCAGCCTTCACCAGGACATGCATTACCTTATCGCCCTCTGCGAACAATCCTCCAAGCAATGAAAGAACACCGCGGTTATGCATATGCTTAATGACATCCAGCGATTCCAGGATTGCTTCTTTGTTATCAAGTAAAGCAGTCTCGACTTCCTCTAAATCTACTTTTCTTTTTTGCTCCTCGGTCAACTCGATATGCTGTATTTTCTTTATCGCTTTAGCCATGCTGGGTCCGCTCCTTTTTCACAAGATCACCCGGGAAGATATAATCACGGCGAGCCCACTTCTTCTGTACCTGGACGCCGATTTGCGGCTGTGGGTTCCCATATCGGAAATTGTTCCTCGGCAAAGGATTGACTCCTTCGTATTGTAAAATTTCCATCTTCGCTTTTGTCTCTTTGTAAGCCGGAGTGTCAGTGTCCTTGTCGCCATAACTGCTTGTAAGCAGATTGATCGCAGCGTCACCCTGGTCATTCATAGGCAGGTAAACTTCTTTCCCCTGGACTCTGTCGGTAACAACACATCTAACCTTCACATTGCCATATGGCGATGTCAGCCTTACAAGTGTGCCATCCTTTAAGCCCCGTTCTTCCGCAAGCTCTGGAGAAACTTCCAGGAACGTTTCTGGAGTTTTTGACGTGATCCCTTCAGATCTATATGTTAGATTCCCTTCATGGAAATGCTCCAATAAACGCCCATTGTTTACATGGATGTCATATTCTTCACCATACTGCACTGGAATTGACCATTTTACTGGGTGAAGTCGGGCTTTGCCATCAGGGAATGGAAAATCATCCAAATAAAGGACTGGACTGTCAGTACCATCCTGTGCTACGGGCCACTGCAGACTGTTGTAGCCTTCAAGCCGTTCATATGAAACTCCTGCGTAAATTGGCATCAGGCTTGCAGCTTCCGCCATGACTTCACCTGGATGCTGATATGTCCAGCCTGCACCAAGGCGGTTAGCTACCTCAACCAGGATTTCCCAATCAGGCTTCGATTCACCCATCGGTTCGAATACCTGGTATAAACGCTGGATTCTGCGTTCAGTATTTGTGAATGTTCCCTCTTTTTCAAAGCTTGGGCTTGCTGGCAATACTACATCAGCGAATTGAGCTGTTCTTGAGAAGAACACATCCTGTACAACAAAGAAATCCAATTTTTCATAGGCTGCATGAACGTGGTTGATGTTAGAATCAACCAGTCCCATTTCCTCACCCTTGATGTACAGAGCTTTCAACGTTCCATTATGCATGCCATCAATCATGTCATGATTATTGATCCCTGGCTCAGCCGGAAGCTTCGTGCCCCATACCCGTTCGAATTTCTCGCGAGCAACATCATCAAAAACCTTCTGATATCCCGGAAGTGAGTCAGGGCTGCTTCCGAAATCACCGGCTCCCTGTACATTATTGTGGCCGCGAAGAGGATACGCCCCTGTTCCCGGACGGCCATAATTGCCAGTAATCAACAGCAAGTTGGAGATAGCTGTACTGGTGTCACTGCCGCCGAGATGCTGCGTTACACCCATGGCCCATAAAGCACATACGCTCTTTGCTTCATGAATATGAGCAGCAATTTCGATTAATGTTTCTTTGGAAAGGCCAGTTGTCTTTTCCGCATACTCCAATGTGAACCCTTCGAGGCTATCTACATATTCTGCAAGTCCATTAACTTTATTATTTAAAAATTCCTCGTCTGCCCATCCTTGGTCTACGATATATTTTGTAACTGCCGAAAGCCAGATTAAGTCGGTTCCCGATTTTGGCCTAATAAACAGATCCGCGCGGTCAGCCATTTCATGCTTCCGCAAATCCGCAACTATGACTTTTTGGCCATTCAGCTTTTGGGCCCTTTTTACGCGAGTCGCCAGGACTGGATGGGCCTCTGATGTGTTAGAGCCAATGATAATGACTAAGTCAGACATGGCAATATCCTTAAAGGACCCCGCATCTCCTCCATAACCAACAGTCCTGAATAAGCCCACAGTAGCTGGAGTCTGGCAATATCTTGAGCAGTTGTCGATATTATTTGTCCCAATGACTGCTCTTGCAAGCTTCTGCATTAAATACGATTCTTCATTTGTACACTTAGAGGAAGTGATAAAACCAAGAGAATCTGGTCCATATTCATTCTTGATATCAGTAAATTTGGACGCGATCAGGTTAAGTGCTTCCTCCCACTCTGCTTCTCGGAAGCTGTCGCCTTCACGGATAAGCGGCTTTGTCAGACGTTCTTCACTATTAACAAAATCCCAGCCGAATTTCCCTTTTACACATGTTGAAATTCCATTGGCAGGTGCCTCAATCTGCGGCTCAACCTTAAGTATTTCCCGGCCTTTCGTCCAAACATCGAAGCTGCAGCCTACACCGCAATAAGTACAAACGGTCTTCGTCTTCTTGATTCTGGATTCGCGCATGGCTGCTTCCATATCCGAAATAGCCAGAATAGAACCGTATCCAGTTTCAACACCTTTGGTAATTTCGATCATCGGACGGAGTGTTTCTTTTGCAATTCCAGTCAGGAATCCAGCTTCTCCTTCCATTCCCTTTTCCATCATTGCATTACATGGACAAACAGTTGAACAATGTCCGCATGAAACACAGGAAGATTCATTGATAGGGACATCGTTATCCCAGATTACACGGGGACGGTCACGATCCCAGTCAATTCTAAGAGTTTCGGTAACCTGTACGTCCTGGCATGCTTCCACACATCTTCCGCATAAAATGCACTGGTCAGGATCATACCGGTAGAATGGATTCGAATAATCTTTTTCATATGGCTTATGATCAAACGGGATGCTCTGGTGGTTGATTTTCATTTCTTTGACGGTATTATGTACCTCACAAGTCCCATTGTTGTAATCACAAACCGTACAATATAATTCATGATTAAAAAGAATTTTATCCATGGCGATTGTTTGTGCTTTTTTCACATGTTGAGAGACTGTATCAACAATATCTCCGTTTTTCATTTTTGTTGAACACGATCTGACCATTTCCCCATTTACTTCGACTAAACAAGTGTCACAGGTTTCAATTGGGCCCAGACTCGGATGGTAGCATACACTGGGAACCTCAATCGAGCTGTCAGAAAGGTATTGAAGGATTGTTTGATTTTCATTTGCTGCCACTTCAGCACCGTTGATGGTTACATTAATTTTGCCAGACAAAGCCTCATCTTCCTTTCTTTTTTAAAATAGCCCTATTCCTCACTACCCTATCGAAATAAAAACTTAACCTTTTAAAGCTAATTTTTTAAAAAAATTAGGCTCTGTTAAGTCCGATTGTTGATTTTTAACCCCTGTTGATTGAAGTGGAAGGCGCGCAGACTCCTTCGGGATGAAGCGGGCAGGTGAGACCCCATAGGAGCAAAGCGACGAGGAGGCTCACCGCACGCCCCGAGGAAAGCGAAGCGTCTGGAACGAAAATCAAGAGCCTAGTTTAACAGAGCTTAAAATTAAAAAGCCCCTTCGAAAAATCGAAAGGGCTTTGATCATTTGTTTTGCCTGATAAAAACAATCTGCGACAGACCATTCACTCTTTTAAAAAGCTTCTATGACGTTTTAATATTTCATTTCGACTAACTCTTTGAACCCGTATTCCTTGCACCAAATTCTATGTCCAGAGTACGCAAATCAACAAAATTCACGAAACGCATTTAGATAAAATTACAAAAAACGGCAAGAGTCCTGTGCTGTATCTTCTGATGCAAGGTAATAAAATATTTCGCCATTGGATAATTTATCACTCTTGAAGCCAAACTCTTCGAATTCTTTCCAATCCTCAATGACAAGGATCGCCGAAGAATACAGCAATGCCTGCAGGTGGAAAAGCGAAGTATCTACCGCTGATACATTTCTGCCTGCAGCATCAAGACCTGAGATAACGGCAATCCTCCCCCTAAGACTCAGCCTTTCATACGCATATTCCAAAACATCTGCAAATCGTTTTGATACAGATGCTGCCGTGCCAATTAATTCAGTCCAATTTTCATCAAATACATAAGCCTTCCAGGACTGAGATCCATCACTGTCCGCCGGTAAAAAATCGATCTTTAAATATTGCTCTTCCTCATCAAAGCTGTATATGCACTTGATTCCAGACATGGGAAACCTCCATTATGTATGAGTTTAGTTAAGAAAAGTAGAATTAAGGATTAAAAATGGAAATAAATCAAATACTTTACATAATCATTTTGTTCATAGGAGTTGGTTATTTGCAGAAAAGAAATCTACATATTCTTTTATTTATTATTGTCTTAGCCTTTTTTGCCTGGTCAGCGATAAAGCCTGCCTATTTACCAACGTGGGTGGCAGAGGTTTTACCAGCTATTGTGGCGATCGCAGTAACGGCTTTTCTATACAAAAGATTCCCATTAACCACTCTGTCTTATACCATCATTGCTTTTGTGACAATTCTGATGTTCATTGGCGGGCACTATATCTATGCAAATGTTCCGCTATTCGATTGGCTGAAAGATCATTTTAATTTAAAAAGAAACCATTATGACCGGTTTGGACACTTGATGAAAGGGCTAATCGTCATCATTTTCCGCGAGATCCTGATGAGAAAAACTCCTCTCTCTATAGGAGCACTGGTAAATTGGTTGGCTTTATCAGTAACCCTGTCGATTGCAGCTCTGTATGAAATTATTGAATGGCTATTTGCAACTCTTACAGGAGGAGGTAAAGCGGCTCACGATTTTCTCGGAGCACAGGGGGATTTTTGGGATACTCAATGGGATATGTTCCTTACATTCAGCGGAGCATTGCTTTCCCTGCTTCTTTTCACCAAGATGCATAACAGCCTTCTTGAAAGGGAAATAGGAATAAAACAAAAGGAGGTATACAAATGAAAAAAGATCAGACAACACAAAATCATAATCTGAATGATGAGGAGCAAAAACATAGCATGGTATGCAATGACCAATTATTTTTTCAGGAGTTGAGAATTGCTGCTGAAGAAGCTGAGAAAGACTATGATGATCAAAGGTAATAAAAACTAAAATTGTCGCGAAAGAATGATTTCATTGTGAACGAAAAAAAGGCGGCCATCATGGCTGCCTTTAACATCTCTAATTAATAAACCGGTCTCTCTCTGCAGCTTCTTCCTCTCGCTGTGCCTCTCTTTCCTCATACCAGAATTTGATGTGAGTAAGAATTGAGAACACAAGGAAAAAATTCATCGTCCATACACTGACAAATGGAGCAATTCCCCCAAAGTCTACTGCTTCATATTGTTTTATAACCATTACAATATAAGACTCTATAAACACGAGAACAAAACCAGCAACACCAGCAATAGCCATTCTCATCATAAGTATAACCACCTTAAGTCTAATTATCAGATTATTAAAATAATACGACTTATTATTGCCAAGTGCAACTGTTTTGTTCATAATTTTGCCACATTTAGCTATGACAATTTGTCTTAACATTCGCCGTAAAATTGCTTTATTGCATCAATACTGTTTTATCTGTTCAGCCTTTTTTGTTTCTGCATAATTTCATACGACTTCTGGATAATATCTGTCAAGACATCACCTTTGTAAATCCTGCCGATTTTGGTATTCTCCTGATAATATTCCACAATCTCATCCAACATATCTGAGGTTTCCTTAGCTACTCTTACATTGAGTTGTATTCTTTGGGGTTCATTCATTGCTTATTTCCCTCCAGGTTTCGCGTTTACTCGATATTATTTAACTATCAACCTGCTAGCAGGTGGTATCATGCAGATATTTGTCGCTAACAATTTCTCAATGCCACTTATTTTACCACATACAGACAGGTATTGACACTTCCTTTGGCTTTATGTCTGTTTTGCCTTTTGTCAGTCAGGGTAATTGTAATGAAAACATAGACATGGGGTTTTGACATGGAATTAACTAAATGGTCATACGCAAAGAGATACAATATCAAAGCCCAGTTTAATGATTATCCAAACTCAATCGTCGTATTTAGGAAAATCAAAAACTATTATTTCGTATACACGGTACACTGGTCCTGGCATGATCCTGTTGTCACCAGGGAAGCTCTTGAGGAAATGGAATGGCTGCTTAACCAAGAGCTTGGATCTGCCCACGAATATCGACTGAGGAAGCACCAAAAAAATTCGAATGAAAAATAAATTAATATTTTTATATTTACAACTTCAACCAACTGCTTTAAGATGATTTTGAAACAATAACTGCATATTTTTGGCACTAGGGGAGCTATTCGCTGAGAAGGACTACGTCCTGACCCTTATTACTCGATCTGGATAATACCAGCGTGGGGAAGTGCAGAAGAACCTTTCCGTTACGCTATTCAGAAACGGCTGTATTCTACTGCACCCTTCCCATGGGGTGCAGTTTTTTGTTTTTACATATGGCTATTTATAAGGCAATCGCGTTATTCAACTGTTGTGCCGACAGGAATCTCTGTTGCTTTACAAAGCCAGCTTAAAAATGAAGAGGAGATGAAAAGCAGTGAGTAAAAGATTATGTGGAACAAGCGAAATTTCCGGAGCAAGATTTTCTATCTATCCTATGTCAGACAATTTTGCAGGAATCATTATGTCAACTTTAAATGAGGTGGATACTTCAAAGGTCTGGATAGAGACTGACGATATAAGCACATGTGTCAGGGGCAATTCTGAACACGTATTCGATGTAGTAAAAGCTATCTATCTAAACGCTGCTAAAACAGGGCATCATGTGGTCTTGAATGCAACCTTCTCTAACGGCTGTCCTGGTGATACCACAGGAGATGCCTTTATGACAAATGATCATTTACGTATGAACGAATTGAGCTCGCGTGAAATAAAACAAGAGGTAGCAGTCCAATTCGCCTTATATCCGCTTGGGATACCTACATATATGGATGTCATAATGGGACAGGTCAGAGCCGCACAGCAACAAGGTGTTTTTTCAGGCGGGGTCCACTATGCGTCAAGGATGGACGGAGAGGCAAATAAAGTATTTGAAGCACTCGAGATGGCTTTCGATGGCGCAAGAAAGAGTGATTCTTCACATATCGTCATGACTGTCACAATGTCAGCCAACAGCCCATCAAGAAAGGAGAAGAGATAATGCTTACAAACTGGAAACTTCGTGAGGTGGTAGTATTATCTGTCCTTGCAGTTGTCTTTGGGATTATATATCTCCTATTCCTTCAGCTTGGTAATGTGCTGGTAGGTATGTTCGGATTGATCGGATATGATTTTATTTTCGGGATTTGGTTCATCGTTTCCATCATTGCTTCTTATGTCATAAGAAAACCTGGCGCAGCTCTTCTTTCTGAGACAATTGCCGCGATGATTGAAGTAATGCTTGGCAACGCAGCAGGCCCACGTTTAATCCTTGCAGGAATCATACAGGGATTCGGTGCAGAGGCTGTCTTTGCGGCTGGGAGATGGAAAAACTATTCTGTTTGGGTTCTTATGGCAGCAGGAATGGGATCGTCTGTAACAAGTTTTTTGTGGGGTTATTTTCTGTCCGGTTACACCGCTTTATCTCCTGGATATGTAACAGCCATGTTTTTGGTTAGACTTGCAAGCGGGGCACTCCTGGCCGGTCTTCTGGGGAAATTTATTAGTGACAGCCTGGCAAAGACTGGCGCACTGAACAGCTTCCCAATTGGCAAAGAAACCAGAAAGGCAAAGCAGAATCATGAATTCTCAGCCTAAAGAAAACCTCCTAACTGTATCTGGTCTCTCCTTTGCTTTCGATACCGGAGGCAAAGTGTTAAATGGCATTTCATTCAGCATGCAAAAAGATGAAACTGTACTGGTGCTTGGGCCAAGCGGTTCAGGTAAAAGCACATTAGCTTATTGCCTGAATAATATATACCCATCTTCCGTTGATGGAATTATGGAGGGTACAATCCAGTTTCACGGCAGAAACACATCATCCTTTGGCCCGGGCGAAATAAATCAAAAAGTTGGTCTTGTCCTCCAGGATCCAGATGCACAATTTTGTATGCTGACAGTGGAAGATGAGCTCGCTTTCGTACTAGAGAACATCCAGACACCAAGATCACAGATGACAGAGAAAATCGATTGGGCTTTAAGTTTAGTCGATATGTTATCAATGAAAGAGCGAATGATCCATACTTTGTCCGGCGGGCAAAAGCAAAAGTTAGCAATTGCATGTGCCCTTGTAATGAAACCGGAATTACTGATCCTGGATGAACCAACAGCTAATCTCGATCCTGTATCAAGCATGGAATTGACTGAGACATTGAAGGAACTAAAGCTTAAGAACTCTCTGAGCATTTTAATCATAGAGCATAATCTGGAAAATTGGATTGGAATCATTGACCGCTGCGTGATTTTAAATGCTAGAGGACAATTGATTTTCGATGGGAATCCAAGAGTTTGTTTTACTGATTATGCACATGAGCTGGCAAAGGAAGGCATCTGGCTTCCCAGGACTGTCTGCGCTGCTATTAAGTTGGAGGAATCAGGGTTGATAAGTTCTTCTGCCTATCCACTGTCAGTCGAAGAACTAATTGAACAGATCGACGACACAGAAAAAGCTTTGTCATTATTAAAAAATACAAGAATCAGCTCTTTTCCACTCGAAAAAAAACCTGTTTTCCATGTCGATCGAATAAGTTGTTCTAAAGCTGGTACAACACTCATTAGTAATCTTTCTTTTTCAATCGCATCAGGAGAGTTCATTGCTATTGCAGGTATGAATGGTTCGGGCAAAACCACCTTAACCAAATGCTTGACAGGACTTCAGTCGATTGCCGCAGGCAGTATTTCATTTGAAGGAATCTCCCTCATTAAATGGCGAGAAGAAGAAAAATGGAAGAGAATTGGGTATGTCTTTCAAAACCCTGAACATCAGTTTATTACAGATTCAGTATTTGAAGAAATTAAATTCAGTCTTCATACAGACGGCGATACAGATGGGAAGATAAAAGAAATTGCTGATTCGCTCAATTTATCAGGTCGACTTTCCCAGCACCCTTTTTCCCTGAGCCAGGGGCAAAAAAGAAGGCTAAGTGTAGGAATTATGCTGATTAATGGCCAGCAGGTCTTAATTCTAGATGAACCAACATTTGGACAGGATGCTAATACCTCCAGGCAATTAATCGAGTGGGTCACTGATTCTGTACCAGAAACAGGCTGCGTAATCATGATTACACATGACATGGACATAATCGATCAATATGCTGATAAGGTACTGGTAGTGCACAAAGGGTCAGATTTGTTTTTTGGAACTCCATCTGAATTATGGAGAAATGAAGAAATCCTTTCAACAGCAAAGTTAAAGCTCCCTTTCAGTATGGAATTTGAAAACAAAATGAAGCAGAATCAAGGTGGAAGTTATGCTGTTAAATGATTTGAATCCGAGTATCAAAGCAATCAGCATTGTCATCTGCATCTTTTTGCTGTCAATTTTCTTTGACCCGGTTACACCCTTGGTCAGTTTGGGTATAACGATATTCTTAACCTTTATACTGGGTAAGGTAAGCTTCAAGAAATGGATACTTTTATTTGCTCCATTTCTTTTTATGTCTGCAGTCTATGTGTGGTCATCACTTGTATTTCCAAGAGTGGATCCTGGCGATAAAATAATATGGGAATGGGCTTTCATTTCCATTACAGCGGACGGCCTTGAAAGAAGCATGTCTCTTGGTTTAAGGATGCTTAGCTTTGCATCTTTATCGCTAATGTTTGCTTTGACTACTAATCCTGTCGATTTTTTACTCAGTCTGATGCAGCAATGCAAAATGCCTCCGAAACTTGCTTATTCCATCATGGCAGGCTATCAGTTCATTCCTCTAATGAAGGAAGAATATGAAATCATCAAGTGTGCACATCAGGTTAGAGGCGCCGGCAGGACCCTGACGCTTATGGATAAGGTAAAACAAATCAAGAAGTATTCCATTCCTCTGCTTGCAAGCGGCATCAGAAAAGCAGAGCGGACAGCATTAGCTATGGAGTCAAAAGGGTTTACAGGCAAAAAAAACAGGGAGTTTTACCGGGTCATCAGAATCTCAGGAACCGACTGGCTATTCATGATTATCATGATTTCTGTCATTTTAATCAGTGCCTGGTCCTCCTATGAGCTTGGATTCCTCCGGATCTATAACGGTGAACTATGAAGAAACCCGGCACTTTTTTGTGCCGGGTTCCTCTAGCTTTTATTTTGCAGACACGATTGCTTCCCAATCGATGGTTCCATTCTTGATTTGTTCACGCTTTTCCTTATTCATGATATCAGCAGGTTTCCCGCCCTTTGGCCAATCTTTGTCATGGCCGCCGAATTCAGGACGATCATGTGACAGGATATACGCGGCTACATTGATAGCATCCTGATCTGATAAAGTACCTCCCTGTCCTTTAGGCATGTTTTTCTGCACATAACCAGCCATCTTAGTCAGCCTGGCCATCCCTGCTCCATCATTGAAGGAATTTTCACCCCAGACTGCTGGACCAGTAGTTGCACCGGTTCCTCCACCGTCAGCTGCGTGGCAGCTTGCACATGATTGTGCATATAACTTTTCGCCATCCTCAACACTTGGGACTGGGAATTGTTTAGGTTCTTTCGCTGCTCTCCAGGGAAGCTCGGCCCCTGCTGGTACACCTTCTGACATATATTGCAGATAGGCAATCATCGCTCGCATTTCTTTACTGTCATTCGGAAACATTTCACCATTCATGCTGCGGATCATACAGCCATTGATTCGATCTTCCAGCGTATAAACTTCACCCTCACGAGGTCTGTATTCAGGATAGACCGCTGATAAACCGACCATTGGCGCTTCCTCTTTAACAATTCCGCCGTTCGCATGGCAGCTGGCACATGACAGGTTATTTCCTACATTCCCATCCGCTACTGTATTCGTTTCCATCATCAATTGATGACCATATTTGATGCTTTCTCCGAGTGGACCGTCTGGGACATCATCCATACTTGGCGGATTGAATTCAATTTCGTTGCTGGCAGTTTCAGTTTGTGTCTCCGGTGCCACTGCAGTTTCTGTAGGGCCCAGGTCCTGACTGATTTTCCAGCCGACCAATAATGAACCGAAAATTAAAAAACCAATAATGATTGCAAGACTATTTTTCATGCTATTTCCTCCTTATGCAGATTCATAATCAACTTCCTATATACCCATATTAGTATAAATGGATTCATTTTTTTCAGGTTAAATATGTATAAATGATGAAAACTGTTCAAATAGAAAAAAGAGCAGGATTTACCTACTCTTTCAATAGCAGCCTATTTTTCTTTTGTAAAAAAGTAAAGGAACCACACCGCATGGTTTTGTTCATCAAAAGCAGCCCTGCGAAAAACATCTTTAACTGCAGGATCTGCTGCCTCATCAGCAATTTCGTGGTAAAAATCCGTAGTCAATTGTTCATCTTTTATAGAAGCTTCAAGTCCTTCAAGGTAAGTATTTGCACATTCCTCTGACATTTGCGGCTGAGGCTGTCTTCCAGTCAGGTTTACATAGATTTGGGTAAACTGCTGAAGATGTTTTTTTTCATCTCTTAGTATTTCGTTAATTTGCCCACGCTGCACCTCGTTGGGTGCCATTTGAGCGAGTCGCGCATAGCATTGCGTTGCAGTATACTCCCCATTGATCGCTTTCGTCAGGTCATTGATCAGCTTTTCATTTTGTCTGTAATGATAATAATAAGGATACATACACGAACCTCCCCAAATTATTTTTATCATTCTATGGGAAGGCGTGATTACTGTGCATGTATTTATTTATTGTTAATTCCTTCAAATTCAATAAAGATCCCTTTTAAGTATTGCTTTTCATTAATTACGTCGATGCCCGATTCCTTCATATATCTGCCTGTATCCCTATTTAGATGGCAGCCGTCACAAAGCTTCTTCCAGGCGGGAGTCAGAATATCCTGTAAAGCTGCCAAAGAAGCGGATTCTGTCCTTACATGCTCAAATAGAATTATTCTGCCACCTTTTTTACAGACTCTTCTCATTTCCTGAAAAACCTTATGTGGATCATTGACGGAACACAGCACTAATGTTGCAACAACGGTATCGAATTCTCCATCCCGAAAAGGCATATCCTCGGCTACCCCCTGATGGAAGATTATTGGTAAGCCACTTTCCTTTGCCTTCTCTTTAGCCTGCTCGATCATAAAGGGATTAGGTTCAATTGTAGTTACAGCTGCTACCTTGTCCGAGGAATAATACTGAAAATTCGCCCCGGTTCCCGCACCTATTTCCAGTATATTTCCCTCAAGGCCGGATACAATATTTTTTCGGACTCTAGCAATCCACTTTTTCTCAAGAGGACCCATTAAGGTATCATATAAACTAGCAAATAACTTGGCCACATTCAAACTCCTAACATCGCATTTTGTTTATTATAAAAAAAATAGCCTAAAAAAGCTAATCAGCTTATTCAAGGCTATTTTTATACTGTTCATAGATATTGGCGGCAATGCTGATCAATTCTTTTACTTCTTCTTTAATTTTATTATATTTTGACTTCATTGGGCTGCTGAGTCCGTAATTGAAATCAATATGATATGGTTCAATCCCAATAAGTTTGCCCTTTTTATTCCCAAGCATATGAAGCAAATGGAAATTATGGGCTGCAAAACCTGAATCCAGCCGGGACAATTCAGCAAGGTCAAATTGAAAAACATTCCCCTTTTCCCTTCCTTGCTGCACGGCATCAAGGACGATGAGGTATTCCTCCTCTTCAGCCTCTGAAAGGCAGTAATCTACATCTGTCTCGCCTGCAAGATAACGGATATTTTCGTTCTTATTTTCCGTTTGCAGCTCCCTGGCAAGGTACACACCTATTCCATCATCCTGCATCAATATATTTCCAATCCCAATAACTAGCATCTAAAACACCTTAATGGACCGCGTTTTTTTCCCTGGCCGATAAACATGGGTGGCACATGACATGCAGGGGTCAAATGTACGTAAAATACGGCCGAGTTCAACTGGATTATCAGGATCCTTAAGAACTGTATTCATTAGGGCCAATTCTGCTGTTCCTTTGCTTGATTCATCGCTTGCTGAAAAATCCCATGCGGAAGGAGTGATAATTTGGTAGAACGAGATTACACCATTTTCGATTTTCACCCAATGCCCTAATGAGCCCCTTGTTGTCTCAACCAGCCCGGCTCCCTGGGCATGGTCCGGTATCTGCCACTTTTTCTGGACATGGGTACCAGGTATGATTTGATCAATTAGCACCTTCATAATCTCAGATATTTTTTTAGCCTCCAAAGTCCTGGCAATTGTCCGGTCCATCGCTGATATTCCATTACGATAATCCCCGCTCAGCCATAGCCTTGCCAAAGGGCCTACTTCCATTGGAACACCCTTGTAGCGAGGCGCCTTAACAAATGTATAGGCCTCCTCCTTCTCCATATCGGGTTCTGTCATTTCGTCAAAAGGGCGGGAAGATTCATTGCCTTTATACCAGGAATAGCGGATTTTTTCTTCTATTTGGCCCGCGTCAAAGGCTTCAATACGGTCATTTATATAAACAAGGGGAGCTGTGTATAAAGTACCGAGCTTCTCATAATTATGAAAGGCACCAAACGACATGAAGTTCCCCGGTCCCCCGCCCAGCTGGTATAAATCAGGATAATAGTTTGCAATTGTATAAGTATCTGGAATCATTTTTTCTTCTATAAAACGGCTAACTTTATCAAGGATTGATTTAATATGAACGATTTTTTCAGCATCTGGAGGTGTGGTGAATCCACCTACAAAAACTCCATGGTTATGAGGTGCCTTCCCTCCGAGTACTGCAAGCATCTGGTGGGCTAGTCTGCTATAATTCAATGATTCGAAATAGTTTTCCGCCAGCCTGTTATTAATGTTCTCTGGTATTCTATAATCAGTGATTTCAGAATGAAATAGCGGGAATTCCGCAGGCATCTTTACGTAATCTGGCAGAGAATATTGATAAAAATGCCTTAGATGATTTTGCAAAAACTCACAGCAATGAATTAAATCGCGGATATATCTGCCCTGGTCTGTTACCTCAATGTCCAGCGCTGACTCAAGTGCGGTTGACGATGCAACAGAATGTGCTGTTGAACAGATTCCGCATATTCTCTGTGTCAGGTAAATCGCATCAAAAGGGCTCCTCCCAACCATCATTTGTTCAAATCCCCGGAACATCACGCCCTTGGTTTTAGCATCTGCTACTTCATTATTTTCTACCTGCACATCGAGCTCCAAAAAGCCACTCAGCCTTGTAACCGGATTGATCACAATCCTCCTGCTTCCTGACATATCTTCTACTCCCTTGTGGTGTTGTATGAAATGAAAGGGGCCATTCGATCAGGAAATCCTGATTGAGCACAACCTATACAAGTACTTGCCCCTATTGGCCAGTTCACATGTCCATTCCATTGCCTTGTCGGGCAATCTACTCTTGTTACCGGGCCGCGGCAGCCGAGCTTGAATAAACAATAAGGCTCTCCCAGCGTCTCAGAGAAAATCCCCTTATCGAAATATGGCCTGCGAGGGCATCGATCATGGATTAAATCACTATAGAACATTTTCGGCCGCTGCTGACTGTCGAGTTCCGGCTGTCCATAAAGCAGCAGATGTGCCAGAGTGCCGAGGAACCAGTCGGGATGGACAGGGCATCCAGGCAGTTTGATCATTTCCCTTTCTGTCAATACTGCCTGGAGCCCGACCGACTGCGACAAGTTCGGCCTGGCAGCTGACGGGCCACCATCAACAGCACAAGCACCAATTGCAATAATGGAGCTTGCCTTTTCCCCAAGCATTTTGGCTGCCTGCAAACCGGTAACAGGTTTTCCTTGCCTGCTGCCGACTAGCTGAAACATTCCTTCGTTCCTTAATGCAACAGCTCCTTCGACAGCTAGAATGAACTCCTCTCCACTTTCAGCAAGCTCAAATAATTTGTCTATTGCGTTATCCCCATCTGCAACCATCATGCTGTTGCTATAGACTAAATCAACCATTTGGGTGATCGCGTACTCAAAGTCAGGCTGAAATCCATTCAACAAAGAAATCACATTACCGGAACAGCCATTAAGCTCCAGCCAGACAAGCTTCTTCTTTTCCACTTGCCTATTTTGCAAACCATTCATTGCCTGAGCATATAATCTCTTCGCCACCGCCTCATTCGTCATTGGCTCAGGAGGCAGTATTCCTTCAGCTTTCGAGTTCTTCATCCTGCCAGCCTCCCAATCGCTTTTAGCTGAGCCAATATCCATTGCTGCCCAGCATGGCAGCTTGCAAATTCCGCGGTCAATTCCCTGCCTGCTCTCAGTCCAAAATGAGTCGCAGCAGACCAGGCCGCATTATTGGTAACATCATAGACAATCCCATTCACCGCAACGTATGCAGGCATTCCGTTCAGCCCCGTGAATTGAGCAAGCTGCTCCCTTGTGAAAGTCTGGCCATTTGGATTTCCAGTATCTGATGTCAGGGGATTTGCAGGTTGACTTGAGAGCGTCTGTGTATCCTGGTTTGCTGGCTGGAATGGAATTGGTGGGGCTGTGGGATAAACCTGCTGTGTAAGGGGCTGAGGAGCTGCTGAGTATCCGGGCAGTGCTGATTGAGTCTTGCGGCCGTTGGCTTTAACAGGAACACCCTGAACAGGAATTGCCGGTATATTAAATTGTTGGAAAGGATGAGTGCTATTTGGCCTCTGCAGCTGCTGTAAAGCTTTATTCCGTTCAATCTGAATAAGATGTGTCAGGAATTCTAAACGAGCAATCATAGTCCAAAGTTGATTTAATGCATAATTGCGTACCTGAAGCTCCCGTACTGAATAAATCATGCTCATTATATATTGCATTTCAGAAAAAGTGGCAGCAATCTCGCTGTCGGTCATATAGGTATTTGCCAATTCTGTTTACCCCCTTAAAAGTTACAGGTTTTGGGGAGAAGTTCATACAATTCCTTTGATAAGTCTATTCATGTAATCCCTAAATAGAACAGGAAGGATGTGGTACATATTCAGCCGTATGTAACCGTGATACATTTTCTTCCCGACTACAGTTCAAACCAATCTGCTTGATCATCTGAAAAACTTTCCTCATTAAAAAGACAGGCGCCAGCATAAGCGTCTGTCTCTCTATACCGTTTTAAGGCTTCAACACTACCTTAATACAGTCATCTTTCTTATCATTGAATATTTCATATCCCTTTGCAGCGTCCTCCAATGGGATCTTGTGAGTGATGATATCGGTTGGATCAAATTCTCCATTCACGACCATATCGAATAGCTTTGGCATGTAATGGATGACTGGTGCCTGACCCATCTTCATTGTTATATTGCGTTCGAAGAAGCGGCCAAGCGGGAACATATTGTAACGCAAACCGTAAACGCCTGTAAGCTGGACGGTTCCAAATTTCCGAACTGCTGTATGGGCAATTTCAATTGCAGATAGAGTTCCGCCCTGAAGCTTCAATTTTTGTTCGACTTTCTCAACTGCTGATTTTTTTCCATCCATACCCACGCAGTCAATGACGACATCTGCCCCGCCATCAGTCAGGTCCTGAAGGAATTTCCCCGGGTCATCCTGCTGGGTAAAATCAAAAATTTCAACATTGTTTGTTGATTTGGCATGCATAAGCCTATAATCCAGATGATCCACTGCGATCACTCGCTTTGCGCCTTTCATCCAGGCGAACTTTTGGGTCATCAATCCTACCGGCCCGGACCCAAGGACGATGACAGTATCCCCTTTTTTCACACCTGCATGTTCAACACTCCACCACGCGGTCGGGATAACATCTGATAAGAATAACAAAGACTCATCCTCAAGCTCACAGGATTCAGGTACCACGAATGAAGTGAAATCCGCAAAAGGCACCTTTAGATATTCAGCCTGCCCGCCCGGATGGTTCCCGTATTGTTCTGTATAACCGAAATACGCGCCAGTGTCCTTAAATTCATTGGTGTTATCGCATTGACTTTCCATTTGGTTTTGGCAGTAAAAGCACTCACCACACGATACGTTGAATGGAATGACAACCCGGTCGCCCTTTTTCACTTTTGTAACTCCAGGACCTACTTCCTCAACAATTCCCATCGGTTCATGGCCGATAATATAGCCAGGACGCAATGGCATGTTACCCTGATACAAATGCAGATCAGAACCGCATATAGCAGTCGAGGTAATTTTAACAATCATATCTTTTTCATGTTCTATTTTCGGAGCTTCAACATTTTTGACTTGTACATCATTCGAACCTTGATACGTAACTGCTTTCAATTCACTCCACCCCATTCCTTTATTTACATTAAGAAGAATTCCCTTGATTTTAAAATAAAAACATGTTTGGCAGCTTTTCCAATAATTAGCTGCATACATAACTTTCACTCTATAATGCACCTTATTAAATGGAGGTGTTTTTTATATGGAACCGAATCAACCCGGCAGCAAGAATCTGCCTGATTTCAAGGAATTGCACGACCGGATTATCGCAAATCCTTCTACTGGTCCACAGCTTGTTATAAAAACGAATCTTGACCCAAAAGATGTTAAAGAGGAAAACCCTTATTTTGAAAGTGGACACACATCAAATTCTGAAAAATTCAATGACTATTTTGAGGAGTAACCATGGAAAAAACATTAGCCTACTTAAGGGAAATCTTATCTGATTACACAGAAACATATCCTCTTAGCAAGAAGATTTACCAGCGGATTGAAGCTGGTAATTTTCCGACAGAAGGAGCTTTTGTCAGAGAATTGACCGCTGAAGAGATCGAGTTCCTCGACAAAATCCTTCCAGAAGCTATTGAATATGCCAAGAACGAACAGGATGAGAAACGTGCCCAGCAATTAAATGAAGTATATGAGCTGCTTTTTTAACCATCAGGGAGGAACCCTCCTCCCTGTTCATCGACTCACAACCTCACCAATCTTCTTCTAAAACCTTTCAATCAATTTCCATGTCACCCTTGTATGATTGTTATATAATCTAGTTATTCTATGAAAAACCTTTAAATGGAGGTAAAAGTGAAGAAATTAGGAAGCGTAATTTTAAAATATAAAAAGGCTGTACTATTCATTTGGATAGGGATTATTATTTGTTTCGGATTCTTTGCGTTACAGCTGCCGTCGGTATTGAGCGGAAATGGATTCGAATTTGATGGCGAGTATAAACAAACCAAAAAAATTCTCGAGGAAGATTTCGGTCAGCATACTTCCTCCATCATTGTCTTATTTGAAAAGGACAAAGATATAAAAGAAGAAGATTGGCACTTATTTATAAAGGATTCCTTTGAAAAAGCAGAACAAGCTTCTAAAGCAGAGGATAGTATTTCTCCCTTTCAGCAGGAGGATATGCTAAAAGACAACAGTGCATATGGAATTCTCCTATTCGATAAATCAGCTGAATCCATGACGGATGAAATAAACAATTTGCGGGATGTATTAAAGAATAAAAATGGCCTTACGATATCGCTGACAGGTGAACCAGTCATTGTAAAGGACCTAAATCAGGCCAGCCAGGAGGACCTTGCCAAGGCTGAAATGATCGGCCTTCCAATTGCCCTTATCGTACTGATCCTGGCATTCGGCGGTCTCGTGGCTGCAGGGCTTCCATTGCTTGTGGGGATATTTTCAATCCTTACAACGATGGGAGCAGTATATTTCTTCAGCTACTGGTTTGACTTGACTATTTTCATTTTAAACATCATTCCTATGATTGGACTGGCATTAAGTATTGATTTTGCATTACTGTTCATAAACCGTTTTAAAGAGGAAATTGATAAACATTCAGTTGAAGAGGCTATCCAGACTACAATTGCAACTGCAGGACGTTCCATCATATTCTCTGCAATGTGCGTTTTCATAGGGCTTCTTGGGCTGATATTCATTCAAATTGATATTTTTCAAAATGTCGCAATTGGCGGCATGACAGTGGTGTTGATTTCTGCGCTGTCTGCAATTACTTTTCTTCCTGCGATATTGGCCCTATTGGGTAAAAGAGTCCACGCGTTAAGCTTGCTAAGAGTAAAGAATGACAAGCCGGGGATATGGAGCGCATTTGCCCACTTTGTAATGAAGCGTCCAGTGATTATGTCTTTGCTGGCTCTTGCTTTATTGATTGCAGGACTGATTCCAGTTAAGCAAATGGAACTCACTGTTCCTGGGGTAGATGCCCTGCCTGCCTCCTATGATTCAAGGATTGCATATGACAAATTCCAGGATGAATTTGTTGATAAAAATAAAAGCGGTGAAAAGGAAGTCAAACTTGTACTTGAAACAGAAAGCGATGTTTTGACTAAAGAGAATCTTGAGGCGCTCCAAAATGTGCTTGAAGGGTTTAAGAATGACGAAGCCGTCCAGGCAATCGATTCCATCTTCAGTGTTACTAAAATGGAAGATCAGGAAGCGCTGCTTTATGCTGTTTCTCAGGAAAACAGTCCTATCCAGCAAGCAGCAGACCATTACATTGCGGGTAATAAGATGACAGCAAGCATTTATTTAAAAACCAGCTTGAGTGCGGATGATGCGCAGGATTGGGTAAGGGATGCTGCGGCAAAAGACTATCCTGTTTCCATATCCTTTGGAGGCACACCTAAATTCGAGCAGGAAATCTTTGATGAAATTTTCCAAAAAGCTCCACAAGGGCTTCTGTTAATTCTTATTTCAACCTTTTTGATTCTGATGACGGCTTTCAGATCCCTATTGATTCCGCTTAAGGCGATCATCATGAATATTTTGAGCCTGAGCGCTACCTTCGGAATTGTAGTATGGATTTTTCAGGAGGGACATCTGGGGGTTGAGCCAGCCAGCATTGCCCTGATTCTGCCTGTATTTGTCTTCAGCCTGGTATTTGGGTTATCAATGGATTATGAAGTCTTTCTTATATCACGCATACATGAGGAATATTTGGAAACGAAGGACAATAATCACGCAACATTAACCGGCCTGATTTCCACCAGTAAAATCATCACCTCGGCTGCTGCCATCATGATAGTCGTAACGGGCGCATTTGCCTTTACTGGAGTGGCACCAGTACAGCAAATGGGAGTCGGGATCGCCCTCGCAATTTTTATAGATGCAACAATCGTCCGAATGGTCCTTGTTCCTTCTTTGATGAAGCTTCTCGGAGACTGGAACTGGTGGTTTTTCGGCCTGAAACCCTCAAAAACCAAAAAGCTTGGACACTAAAAAAACAGCAGGGAACCCTGCTGTTTTTCTTATGCCCATTTTAGCCTCTCGCTGACATCGTTTTTTTGTTGTCAACAGGCTCCTCTCCCGACTTCTCACGGTGATAGATGGCATTGATTTCCCCGCCAAGGACAAGTGCCAGTCCCGTCAGGAACAACCATAGCATCAGCACAATGACACCGCCGAGGCTCCCATATGTTGCCGAATAATTGCCAAAGTTACTCACATAGAAAGAGAAACCGAGTGAAATCAATTGCCAAACCACCGTAGCAAAGACTGCTCCTGGAATTACATGCTTGAAAGGATAATGCTTGTTTGGTGCAATACGGTAAAGACCCGCAATCACTGCTACCATTACAACAAACGCTACAACCCAGCGAACAATGCGGAATACTATTTCAAATGGTTCTGGGATATGAATAAATGACTGTATGGAATCGAGCAATACTTTCCCAAACACAGGGAGCAAAAGCGCAACCACAAATGCGAGGATCAATCCGACTGTCAGCAGGATCGATACAAGCCGAGCTTTGATGAAGGATCTAGTTTCCTCAACATCGAACGCGATATTCATCGCCTTCATGAACGCATTCATACCATTAGATGCCGACCAGATCGTTCCGATAATACCGAATGTCAGTAATCCTCCATGCCGTTCACTAACAAGCCTGATGACATTGTCTTTCAGCAGCTGTGCAGATTCGGAAGGAAGCAATTTATTTATGACATCAATTGCTTTTTGAGGGTCGATATTTAAATAAGGAACGATAGCAATTAATAGAATCAGCATTGGAAATAAAGCTAGCATATAATAATATGCCTGCTGTGCTGCCAATCCAGTAGCACGGTCTTCTTTTAATTCGCCTAACAGGCTTTTCCCATAATATATTATTTTGTCCTTCAATTTACGCCTCACCTCTCGATGGTCTTTAAGTATGCTTGTCTTTTCCCCGTCAAGGGTATTTCTAATCATCATAAATATAACCAGTAAAATTCCCACAAAAAAAAGACCACTTCAGGGAAATGGTCCTTTCTTGACTATTTTTCATCTTCAACGTAAGGGTCATGTTCATAGGCAGGAAGATCTCCAAATGCAGTCATGATTCCTTCCTGATCCAGCTCAGCTTCATATTTTTCGTGCTGCTTATTCGGATAAACCGTTATTTCTTTGCCTGTAATATCATTACCTACAAAATTTTCAAAGTCTTCGACGTAACCGACATTTTCTTCAGATTCTATATATGTGTCATTGTAATGATCCTGTGGTGTCATAAAATCTGATGGAGACTCCGATGTTCCCCAGCTGGAAACTTCCTGCCATGAATCCTCAGCATCAAATGCCACATTTTCATCCTTATTATCCAGATCGAATTTTCCAAAAGGCGGCATAAGAACGCCTTCTTCTATAGGACGGTTATGGGAAACCGTGCGGTCAGGTGTATGTTCGATACAAAAGGTGGTCTCCGGAATTGCTTCCAGTCTCTCTACAGGTATTTCCCGCCCGCATTCCTCACACTTCCCGTATGTTCCTTTATCAATAGCCTGTAATGCCCTATCTATATTCTGAAGCTGGTATTCGACATGATCATTTAGAGCGATATC
Source organism: Mesobacillus sp. (assembly GCF_057785455.1). NCBI lineage: Bacteria > Bacillati > Bacillota > Bacilli > Caryophanales > Bacillaceae > Mesobacillus > Mesobacillus sp. The sequence goes on along the minus strand of NZ_JBYNSB010000042.1, from coordinate 12,184 downwards.
TTTTTCTCTTTCGTATAATTCAGTTCCTTCATCCCCCGGATGGTTATCATAGCTTGAAAGCTCTCCCATCGACTCATGGAAATGCCCGCTCCTTAAATCAAAGTGATCATTTTCGTCAAGGTGGGATTGAAGGTCCTTTTTACTTTTGAGAAGCTCTGCCTTGAATGCCGACAGCTGCCCGTTTGTAAGCATATCAGCTGCTCCTTTCTTAAATAGCGGTTTTTCTTAGCTTGCTGCAATAAGCGGTATTTAATAAAAGGTAATAAGTGTTATGTTTTCCGCTAGTACCACTTTTGGAATTGTTTTCATATTATATATGAAAACTTTCAACAGGGAGTGGTGCCTATGCCTTTATTTGTAAATGGACGTATTTCACCACAGGTTTTTCAGAAGCCTGAAGAAATAAAAGAGTATCAGAATCAGGATAAATACCATTTGAATTTTTTACAGGAACTTTTACACGAGCAGCAGAAAATCAATACTCAATTAACAGGGACTGTTTCATCTTTTGATGAAACATTAACCAAATCACGAAAAGAACAGCACACACATTTCCAGGAATTGGCCTCTGTCCTTGCCAGGCAGGAAAATTTGTCTGAAAAAGTAATTGAAAATATTTACGAACAACAGGAATCCACTACTGGAATAGATGAGAAGCTGGTAAAGCTTGAGGAAATGCATGAACAGTTCGCTAAAAACTTTTTGAGCAAGGAATTAACAAGTCAGGCTATACTTGATCAGCTTGCCCATCAGGAGTCAATGATCCAGAGTTTAAACCGAAAACTGCTCGAATACGAAGACGTTACCACGGCCCTCGTCATACAGGCAAAAAAGCAGGAAGAGCTTCATGAACTGATGGCTAGGCAAGCTGACTTGCAGGGAATATTCCATCAAACAATCATGGAGCGCTTGGGCAAGCAGGATGCTTTAGGCGAAACAATCACTGGCCAGCTAACTGATATCAAGACTTCCTTATCCCAAAAAGCAAATGCTGTATTAAATAAAATAGAAGAACAATACTCAAAAATAACCCAATTTTTCCTCAGCCTTATCATGCCCAATATTTCTCAAAAGAAAATGCTCCAAGAGAAAAGGATTAAAATCACAGAACGCAGGGAAGAATAAAAAAAGCATTGGCTCAACGGCCAATGCTTTTCGCATTAATTTACAATTGTCACTTTAACTTGTTTTCTGCCCCAAGCGATTGCATCATTCTGTTCCGGTACGAACACATCGATTCGGTTGCCTTTAATGGCTCCTCCAATATCAGCTGCTGTTGCATATCCATAGCCTTCCACGTGAACCTTCGAACCTAATGGTATTACTGAAGGATCGACGGCAATAACCTTGGCATCAGGATTCGCTTTTAAATTCACACCTGTTTTTGTAATGCCCGAGCATCCTTCACAGCTTGCGGTGTAGGCCGTTGCTTCTACAACTATTTCCTTCGAAGCTGCAGCTGGCTGTTTTGGCGTTGCTTTCGCAGTCGTAACTGACTTTTCCTGAACTGCAGATTCCTTCGCAGGCGCAGACACAGGTGCTGCAGCGGTCTTAACGGATGTATCATTAGATTTCATTTCAGCCGGCATATTTGTATATACTGTTAATCTGAACCCTGGACGGATAAGGTCAGACGTTAATTTGTTCCATTGCTTTAGTTCACTTACGGATACTCCGTGTGCTTTTGCAATATTCCAGAGTGTATCTCCTTCTCTAACCTGTACGTATTTAATAGGAGAAACTTCTAGCAATTCGTTTGGATGAATCACATCACTAGATAGGTTATTCCATTTTTTAATGGATTCAACTGAGACGTCGTATGTTTTTGAAAGACCCCACAAAGTATCTCCTTTATGTACGACGATTTCCTCAGCCTGTACTTGTGCGCCGGCAGCTCCAGAAATTGCCGCAGCAGCAACCAATGATAATAATGACTTTTTCATTTGTTTGCCTCCCATCGGCTAATTTTTCTAACGTGGATTATCGTAACATAATTTTCACGGAGAAAAAGAACAGTCAGATTTAAATTCCATTACGAGAATAACAGGAATATAACGAGAATATGACTATTTTTCTTAATATTCAGATAATATATTACTTTTTAATCAATAATTTTTTTAAAAATTACATTTTGTTCTATGTATTTACTTTTTAACCATTATTTCCCATCTGCTTTCGAATGCATTTTTTTTACGAAATCTTATGATTATGACTTTAAACTTGTTTTTACCACTAAGATTCTTACTCATTTCTTGATAGCAATTTTACATACCACATCAAAAAAAAGCTAAAACCCGCAAGAGGTTTTAGCTTCATCATCATGCTATAGACTCAATCTTTACTGCACATGCTTTAAATTCTGCAGTTCCGGAAATTGGGTCGTATTCATTCAGGGTCAATACATTGGTTGGGACCTCTGACCAGTGAAAGCTCATAAAAACAAGTCCCGGAACAACTTGTTCTGTGATTTTCGCCATGACCGTCAATGTGCCGCGCCTGGAACTTACTCTTACCATTTCTCCATCACTTATATTTAGCTTCTTTGCATCATCAGGATGGATATCGAGTGTTTCCTCTGTCTGCTTTATTTTAACTCCTGCTGCATAATGTCTAGTTTGAGTATGCGTGTTATATGATTCATACCTCCGCCCAGTAGTCAGCGTGAATGGATATTGTTCATCCGGCTGCTCTAAAGGGGGCGTATAGCCTACCGGCACAAATCCTGATTTTCTGTGATTTTCGCTTTCCATATGGAACCTTTCATGAAGAATTTTGGTTCCTGGGTGCGATTCATCCGGACAAGGGTAATGGATGCCATATAGCTCCTCTAATCTCGAATATGAAATTCCGCCGTACATCTCCCAGGCAAGCTTTCGGACCTCATCCCAAATCTCCTCACTGGATTCATAATCCATCTTGTACCCCATCTTTTTGGAAAGCTCACATAGAATCTCCCAATCTTCCTTTATGTCAGGCAGAGCGTTAACAGCAGTGCGTACACGCTGGATTCTCCGATCAGTATTTGTATAGGTTCCGTCTACCTCCCCCCACGATTTAGCTGGAAGAACAACATCTGCAAGCTCGGCAGTCTCTGTCATGAATATATCCTGTACAATAAGAAGGTCCAGCTTTTCTAATAATTTTTTTGTATGGTTCATGTGAACATCAGCAAGAAGAGGATTTTCTCCTATACAATAAAGTGCTTTGATTTCACCTGTTTCGATCTTGTCAAAAGTCCTAGTCTGGGTATCCCCAACCTTTTGGCTGATTTCCACATTCCAGGCGTCTTCAAATCGAGAACGGTATTCATCAGTCAATAAGCTGACGGCACCTGTTAATTGGTTTGGCAGACAGCCCATATCCCCGGCTCCCTGAACATTGTTTTGCCCTCTCAAAGGCATGATGCCTGATCCCTTTTTGCCAATATGCCCAGTTAACAGTGCAAGATTGGCGATATCAAATACATTATTCACACCGCAGTGGTGTTCTGTTATTCCCAGTGTATAAGCAATCATGGACTTGCTTGAGGATGCATACAATCTAGCGGTCTCTGCTATATCATCAGCAGCAATGCCTGTTATTTCGGATGCGAATTCTGGAGTATACCTGTCAACCTTCGCCAGCAAAGCATCAAAATCTTCGGTATGTCTCCCTATGAATCCCTTATCATATAATCCCTCTGTTATGATGACCCGGATCATGGCGTTTATAAGGGCGATATCGGTTCCTACCTGGATTTGCAAATGCTTCTGGGAAGACTTGACTATATCAATTCTTCGAGGGTCGATGACAATGACCTTTAATCCGGCCTTTGTTGCTTTTTTAATTCTGTTGCCGATGATTGGATGGGCTTCAGTCGTGTTGGAGCCCATAAGCAGTAGCACCTCTGCTTCATCAATATCTTCAAGCGTATTAGTCGGGAAACCGCTTCCAAAAATAGTCGCCAGACCGGCGACACTAGGAGCGTGTCACGTTCGGTTACAGCCATCAATATTATTGCTGCCGATCGCTGCCCTCATGAATTTTTGCGTAATATAATTTGACTCATTCGTTGTCCTTGCACAAGCAAACATAGAAATCGCATCAGGTCCGAAATCCGCTTTGATTGCTGACAATTTATCAGCAATGTACTTGTATGCCTCCTCCCATGTTGACTTTACAAGCTTCCCCGCTTTGCGGATCATAGGTGAAGAAAGCCTTTCAGGTGCATGAACATATTGGTAGGCAAAAGCCCCTTTTACACATGTCTGGCCTTTATTGACCGGCGCTTCTTTATCTCCTCTTATTTTGATGATTTTGTTGTCTTCCACTTCCAAGATAAGACCACAGCCTGTTCCACAATAACCACAAACCGTTTTAACCTGGCTGACCATAAACATATCCCCTCCCGGCATTTTATTATCTAAAGCTTACTTACTTTCATAGTAGTCTAAAATTTGCCAGTGATGTTGGAATTTTCTAAGAAAACTTTGTCGTTTTATCAACATTTTATCGACAAGATACATATACAGGGTTAGTAAGTCAAATCTTTAATCCATGTTATTAGCCTGAGTAAGGAATATGGAAAAATTTGGCTGTTTTCGTAAAGATTATTGACGCACCAATGCTGAATTAACACCACAGAAAAAACAACCGATCATCAATATAAAAAATACATGCCCACAATAAAACAAGACAGGCCTTGGCCTGTCTTGTTTTCCAATTTTATGCTGTTTTAGCCGGAAGCAGAATTTTGAAGGTTGTTCCTTTGTTTTGCTCGCTTTCGATATATACTTTTCCGTTATGGCTCTCGATAATTTTAAAGCTTACCATCAAGCCCAGCCCGTTTCCATTCTTCTTGGTAGTGTAAAATGGCTCACCAATTTTTTTCAAAGTGTCAGGCGGAATTCCAACACCTGTATCCTTTATTGATATTAGCACGTTTCCATCCTGGATTTCAGTTTTCACTGTTAAATCGCCGCCATTTGGCATAGCCTCAATACCATTTTTAATGAAGTTCAGGAACACTTGCTTCAACCTGTTTTCATCGCATTCAATCTGAAGGATTTCAGCATCGGCTTCAAAGGACAGTTTTACGTTTCTCTTCCTGGCTTCGAATTTCAGCATCGATACGACATTCTGAACGATCGAGACAATATTCCGCTCTTCAAGTTCAACAGCTTTCGGTTTAGCCAACACCATGAATTCTTCCACAATATTATTGACCCTGTCAATTTCATCTAGGATAATTCCCAAGAATTCCTGCCTTTGCGGATCTTCTTCATCTAGCTGAAGAAATTCAGCGTAACCCTTCATTGATGTGAGCGGGTTACGTATTTCGTGGGCCACCCCGGCGGCGAGCTGTCCCACTGCAGCTAATTTATCCTGGCGATGAAGCATCTCCTCAGATTTTTTCTTCTCAGTTATATCATTTCTTATTGCGAGATATTGATAAGGTTTCCCTTTGTCATTCAGGAAGGGAACAATGGTGGTATCAACCCAGTAGAAAGACCCATCCTTTGCTCTGTTGCGGATTTCACCCTTCCATACCTGGCCGGATCCAATTGTTTTCCATAGGTTTTTAAAGAATTCCTTGGAATGTAAGCCTGAATTAAGAAGACTATGATCATGGCCGATCAATTCTTCCCTGCTAAATTTGGAAATCTCACAAAATTTATCATTAACGCTTTTGATGACTCCTTTTTCATCTGTAATGGCAACAATGGAAGATTGATCGAGGGCGAATGTTATATCGGTTACTTCTTTGAGCGTTTCCTTCAGGCTCGCCTCGGCTTCCTTCCTTTGTGTGATATCTGAACGTATCGCAACATATTGATATGGTTTTCCTTTGCTGTTCAGGAAAGGAACGATAGTGGTGTGAACCCAGTAATAGGATCCATCCTTTGCTCTATTCCGTATTTCACCTTTCCAAACCTTCCCTGCGCCAATGGTTTTCCACATTTCTTTAAAGAATTCCTTTGGGTGAATGCCGGAGTTGAGAATCGAGTGATTTTCACCCAGCAGTTCAGCTTCACTGTATTTCGAAATCTCTATAAACTTGTCATTGACATAGGTAATATTTCCTTTTGGATCTGTTATTGCTACAATTGCTGATGCATTTAATGCATCAGTTATATCTTTTAAATTTGTATCCGTAACTGCAAGGCGCTTGCTGACAAGTGCACTAGACCCAATCAAACCAGCCAGGATCAAAACAGAGACAAAAATGATTAAATAGCTAAGCAGCGATTCAGGCAAAGCAGATTGTGCCACTGCACCACCCATATGATAAATGGAAGATGCCCTGGTAAGCAGGAGATGTCCCTCGACAATGGCAGCTGTCACAACCAATGCGCTTAAAGGCTTAATCCACCCGTGACTCATTTGTGAAAAGCCTTTTGCTGAAAATAGCAGCCAAAAAGAGAAATAAAAAGAACCTATTACAATTGCCAATGCAATAATCAATATTGGAGTCTGGTAACTGAATTCCAGTTTTCTTGAATACATGCCAAGAATATGGACCACCAGTACAGAAAGCATCATAAAAAAGCTACCGGTGAACAGGTTGCCTTTGGTGACCTTTTTACCAGTCAAAATATAAAAGGCAATTGCTGTAAAAGAGATACTCAGTATAATCGCAAGTATTGTGATCGGAATTTGGTAGGTCACAGACCGGTTCAAGTCCATTGCCAGCATGCCAAAAAAGTTTAGCACCCATATCCCAATCCCCAGTGAAAAAGCTCCGCCGAGGAAAAGAAATCTTTTATTCCTGTCAGAGGACTTAATCAAACTAAATAAATCCAATGCTGTATAAGAAGACATTACTGTCAGCAATATGGCAACTAATAATAAAATTGGATTATAGGATAATTCTGCATTATCCATTAAGGCATCATTCCCCGTTTAAAGTTTTCATTTCGATTGTATGTTAAAACTGTCTCGATTAAAAGTGTTTATTAAACAATTTGTAATAAAGTTGTCACTTTTAATGGCTTGACTTTTTCTTTTTATTTTCTTTCCTTCCCACTGTATAGGGCTTTTTAAACAAACCGTTTTCAACTGGTAAGTATGTCCCGGATTCAATTCCTATATCGGGTACAAAAACACATTTTAAAAAATTTTCAAAAAAAGGCTACACAATTCTGTTTTTAATGTTTATACTGTACTATAACAGGTTAATTAATTTATAAATTGTACTATAAAAGGAGGAAATGATTATTCATGATGAGTCCGGTTGAGTTTTTTCGCAATTTACCAAAGAAGGTTTGCCCTGAATGTGGTGAAAGAATGCATGAGCAAGCTGAATCTTACTTAATGGAATGCGATCGCTGCCTGTCCAAAAGAGAAGAATAAATACAGCTCCTTTAAGATTAGCATCCCCAAACTGTAGACGATCTCGATGAAAATCGTGCTTGTCTGCAGTTTTTTGTTTTTCTAGTTTCTTTAGCTGCAGACTTTCGTTCACAGTGTATACATTTCGGCAAATCAATTAAACAGAACATTTAATTTTTTAGTAGTACAGGAAAAGATCTTAACTTAAAATAAATTTCAGAACAGGAATTTATTCATTATTTATAAGAGGAAATATAAAACAGAGGAGCATTATAGATGGTTACTGAAGAGTTAAAAATGCACATAGCCAAGTTTTCACCTGATTTAGCGATTAATAAGGCTGTGAGGAATGAGAATGGTCAAAATAATGATGTCATTATAGTGAACGATGAGTATGTTTTTCGCTTTCCCAAATATTTTAAAGGAATTTCCGACTTGGAACGGGAGGTTACTTTATTAAAAACAATAAAACAGCGCATCACTCTTCCTATTCCATATCCAATTTATTATTCATTTAAAGATAAGAATCCTCGAAAGGCATTTGCCGGCTATAAAATGATTGAAGGTCAACCTATGTGGAACCAAGATTTTAGCCTAACAGATAAAGAATCTAAGGAGAGAATTGCCTCTCAGCTCGTTAACTTCTTATATGAGCTCCACTCAATTCCAACTGATGATCTTCCTGGAGAAATTCAAGAAAACGCGGAAAGACCTCATCGGGCAGTTGAAATCCTATATGATAAGCTAAAGGACAACATCTTCCCTTTAATTAGTCCAATATCCCGCGAATCAGTATCAGAAAGGTTTGAGCTTTTCATTGAACAACAGAAGACTAAAAGTACTCCTACAGCTTTGATTCATGGAGATTTCGGAGCATCCAATATTTTATGGGATCCACTAACGGAAGAAATCACTGGAATCATAGATTTTGGGGGATCACAACAAGGAGATCCTGCCTATGATTTTGCTGGCTTATTATCCAGCTATGGGGAAGATTTCTTTAATATATGTACAGAGCTTTATCCGGGTGGCCAGCAGATAAAGGATAGAGTTTATTTTTACAGAAGTACTTTTGCGTTGCAGGAAGCACTGCATGGAATAGAAAATGGTGATGAAGCAGCATTAAGGAATGGCATTCAGGATTATATATAATTGTATACAAAAAATAAGAAAAAGAAGCTCCATACAAGAGCTTCTTTTTTAACATCTTAGGAGACCCAACCAGCATCAGCCCAAAACTTTTTTTGGAGCTATTTAGTTGTATGATCTTCATTACTATAGCCGATGTGTGCTTGTTCCGCATAAAAGGTATCTATCCATAAAAAGGTTTTACCTGATTTTATGGCGATCCTTTACAAACACATTTTTCGGTATAATCACCGAGAGACTCATATTCCCTGTAATTCTGTAAGCAAGATATACGATTAATGCTGTTCTTATAGCATTCATTTTTAAATGTCAAACTGGCCTAACATAGCTTTTTCGCTCAAAAGGCGATAGAACAATCCTGATACAGTTCTTCCCGGGAAGGATTTGAGGTCTTTATCCAAATCTGATAACTATGACGTTAACAGATTCTTTAGGTGAAAAACCTCCAATCAGCGTACCGTTATACAGCATAAGCTGAGTTTCAGTTTTTCCCCTTTTGATTATTACCTCTTATCAGGTATAACACCTTTCAAATGCTATTGAGGCTAGTCACTATGCTAAAACAGCACCTTGCAATCGCTTACAAGAATTGAATAGGAATAATCTTATACTCGTTCACTACGGAACGGACACAATTGGTTGAGCCTCCTAAGATGTTAGAATTCTTTTTACACTTTTATTATACCAACTACAGAATGCAGTAAAACCACCTTTTTGTGACAAATCCGTGTCAAAATCAACTTTCCTAATTGTACGAATAACTGTATAACCTTATACAAAAACTATTAAACAGGGGGTGAAAGCAATGGACCAACATAAGAGTGAGAAAAATCAGGAAAAGACACTGAAAGCTACATATACACCGAATCAAAGATTCGTTCCTGGCGGCTCTGTGGATGAGCACCGTGACATCGAAGCTGGAAATATCATACTGACTGGTGATGAAATTAAACAGCAAAATGAAAATCTATAATTTCTAAAGCGAGGTTGCTCTATGGATACAATAGACCCAAAGGATTTAAAGAATGGTGATGAGGTATATGTGATTTACCGAAATCCACATGTCCCCTCTGTTTCGAATATTAAGGCTGCCGAAATCGTTCAGCACCCAAAGGATCCAAATGCGCTTGCGTTGTTCTTGAACGAAACCTTTCATGTTATCGAGGATGATGATGCACTCTTTAGCTCTCAGGAAGCAGCAGAGAAAGCCTATTATGATGCGGCCGATCCCTATAATTACCCTGGTAACTAAAAGCTGCAGAATGGGTTATTGTTACCTCTTATAATAAATGAAGGTTTCATGCTCTGTTGATGGGGTAAAGGACAAATGCAAGCCATATCTTATAGGAGGGATTGCAGATGAAGGTTTTATCGGCATCTTCCAAACTAGTCATTGGCTCTGCACTTGAAGGAGGATTTGTCTATCTAAAGAATGGCACCCTTACCCCCAACAAAATGATTCGACGTGGAAAGCTTTAATTGGGCAAATCCTCTTTCCAGGAAAATCGCACCTTTTTGGTGCGATTTTTCTTTTTACATTTATTAATTTCGGTATTTTTAGAATATTGAAGGATTTTTTAGATCACCACAGAATTGGTTTAAAAGGCTCTTTTTTAAAGCCTGTTTGTGCAAAGATTGTTGCTTTCACCAATGTTGAATTAAAATCCTGTTGATTGTAGTGGAAGGCGCGCAGACTTCTTCCTGATGAAGCGGGCCAGGTGAGACCCCGCAGGAGCGAAGCGACGAGGAGGCTCACCGCACGCCCCAAGAAGAATTTGCTCATGAAAAAGCCGGCAGTTGGGCATTTTCATAATTCTTCAGAGGAAAGCGAAGCGCCTGGAACGGAAATCAACAGCATTTTTATTGCAAAGTCTTCTTTAAAATACATTTAGAAGGAGATTTCAAAAAAGAGATTAGCAACAAAGTAATAGAAATTAGCCTTTTTAAAACAGCCTTAAATAAAATAATAAGCGAGGTGTAAAATTTGCTTCAATATGAAACCGGAGTTAGCCTTGATCCTAATGGAACCAGGCTTGAAGCATCATTCAGAATCGATCTCAGAAAATTTTCCGAGAAAGAATTCAACAAATTCGTAAAGCTTAACTCAGTGAATGACTGGTCCCAGCTATCCTGGAAACAAATTGGCAGGCCCTACGAGGTTACCTCACTTGCCAGCGAAAGAAAAGAATGGGAAAAGGAAAATAAAGCAAGCATGCCTCCAGAAATTTCATGGCAAATGTTTAATAAATCCTTTCATGAATGGTTTGTAAAAGATGTGCCTTCTGAAATGGATCATACCAAGAGGAATTTCATAAACTCACTTACACGATTCAAGTTTGAAGATACGAAATCCGCTATAGGCGATTTAATTAGAATCCACCTTTGGAATTATGCTCACAGAATTGAAGACGGCATTTGGGATCCCCGTGGAAAGCGGGCACTTTTTGAAGGACTTGACTTGATTAAACCCCGGATTCTTTTCCTGGGGGCTGCTGAGGGCTATGAAGCAATGCAGTTAAGTGCCCTGTATCCTGGTGGTGAAATGGTGCTTGTAGACTATGACCCCTTTTGCAAAGACACACGATTTGCTGATTTTCCTGAAGCTTATCCCTTTCTGGGTGTCAATCCTGCGACAGGTGGCGAAAAAATCTACCATAAGAATGACTTCACTGCTGAATATGTTGTTGAAGATATCCGAAGGCTTCCTTTTCAACAGGAATTTGATATCGTCTTAAGCGTAGGCCTTCTTGAACATTTTCCTGACAGCATAAAAAAAGAGGTTATTGATTGGCACAGGAAATTCCTAAAACCTGGCGGGTATATTATAATGACTACACCTAGAGCCCAGTTGAAATCAAAGCTGTATTATGAAATCATGGCCGACGTGATGAACCATACTTACCGGGAACTCATGACGGTTGAACAAATGGGACTTTATTTATACGAAAATGGAATGGATATTCTAAAACATGGCTACATCAAAGTACATAACGGCATTATCGCCCGGCCCCGGTGATACTTTTATAAGTCTTTCTATCCAAACGGGAAAGGCCCTGCAATAATCAGGGCCTTTCTGCATCTATAAATCAGACCTTTTTCCTGGTTCAGTCTGTTGGTTAGTCTGGTTCCCAGTGCTGGCAGTGTAACCAACTCGGTAGACAAAATCTTTCTCTTTTTTTAATGCTTCTGGCATTTTATATTGCTCACTGTGGGATTGAAACTCGCCTTTGTTTGACATCATCTTCCCTCTCTTCAAACAATGTGTATTACTTATTGGTAACCCCTATTATTCAATTCGTCTTCAGAGCCAGCTGAGCGTTCTATCTTGCCGCCAATTTCCCCTTCCATATAGCTATCACTAGCCTGTTCATGTGTGATTGCTAATCCATTCGAAATTTGGTCCTGCCCCTGATAATCAGAAGTGTGAAATGTCCGGCCCGCAAGTTCAGTATTCTTTCCTTCTCCTTTTCTCACTGAATTCCCTCCTTTCTTCTGCCTAGATTATTTTTTGATAGATGAGGCAAAAGCATACTTTTAAAATTCAACCTCTTTTTTATATCCGCTTTTTTTGTTAAAAGCTCTGTTAAACTAGGCTGTTGATTTTCGTTCCAGGCGCTTCGCTTTCCTCTGAAGAATTATGAAAAAGCCCAAATGCCGGCTTTTTCAAGAGCGAATTCTTCTTGGGGCGTGCGCTGAGCCTCCTCGTCGCTTTGCTCCTGCGGGG
>NZ_JBYNSB010000041.1:0-40197 GCF_057785455.1 Mesobacillus sp. | reverse complement strand
TTAATGGCCGTAAACTTAAGGAAATATGCGCAAAGAGGATAAACTCTGAATCGCATACCTCGCAATAAAATAGAAAAAAAGTGAAATCGCATCGACGATTTCACTTTTTTCTATTTCAGAAGCTATTTGTCCCAGCCTCTTCTTTTTGATGAGCAACATTGGGATTACAGTCCCTAAATCCCGCTATCTTGTCGGAAAAAGGAAAAAACATGCAATCCATAGAATTATTACTTTTAGCAATAATTTTGAAAAAGTTGAGGGACCTATAAATGAAGGAATTGCAGCAATTGACCTCTGTGCTGGGGGCTATTAAACAGGATCAAAGGTTTGTTTTAGGTATAGATGGTTTAAGCAGGGCTGGGAAAACCACTTTCGTGCACAAGCTTAGCAATAAACTGCGGGAAAAAGGCTTGTCACATCAAATTCTTCATATTGATGATTTTATTGTTCAAAGGAACAAGCGGTATGATACTGGGACAGAGGAATGGCTGGAGTATTATTCCCTTCAATGGGATGTGGAATACTTAAAAAACAATCTATTTGATAAGCTCCATAGTTCGGAATCTCTCGTGCTGCCTTTTTATGATTCTAAGAAGGACCAGCAGCTATTAAGAGAAGTTGGCCTTGCAGGGAAAAATATTATCATTATAGAGGGAGTTTTCCTCTTACGGGAAGAATGGATGAACACTTTTGATTATACTGTGTTTCTGGATTGTCCAAGGGAAGTAAGGTACGCGCGCGAAAGTGTTCAAACGCAGCGAAACCTTAATAAATTTGAAGGGAGGTATTGGAAAGCAGAGGATTATTATCTCCGGACCAATAAACCACTTGAAAAGGCTGATCTAATCTTCCAATGCCAAAATGCAGAAGGAGCAGATTGAAATCATGGATGCTCTGCAAAAAATGATAGAAGACAAACTGAACAAGAGATTGACCAAGGATAAGATTAATTCCTGCCTCGTTTACAGTGATGGACAGCTAATATACGAGTACTTCAGAAACAATAAGATGAAGCAAAAAGTACATAAAATAAATTCGGTGACGAAAAGTATATTGTCCATTTTGATTGGGATTGCGATCGACCAGAAGAGAATTGCTCATGTTGATCAGCCGATTTCAGAGTATTTTTGCGCGCTTGATGAGTGCAAAAAAGAAATAACGATTCGGCATTTGCTGACCATGACTCCAGGGTATGATTGGCCAGAGTTTACAACGTGGGGCGGAAGGCCAATGCCGATGATCAATAGCAAAGATTGGGTTAAGTTTGTACTGGAAAGAGAAATGGTGGAGAAACCAGGACAGCAGATGCGTTATGATTCTGGAGCTTCCCATCTTTTAAGTGCCATCCTGCAAAAGGCCACAGGTCGGCCGTTAACAGAGTTTGCGGAAAAGAATTTGTTCAAACCATTGGGAATTAAGGATTTTGTATGGCACACAGATTCGAAGGGCATTGCGATTGGCGGGTTCGGTCTCTCGCTTAATCCGTACGATATGCTGAAAATTGGAATCCTTATGATGAACCAGGGCAATTGGGGAAACAAGCAGGTAGTGTCAAGGGAGTGGGTTCAAGCATCCACAACCGCAGGTTATCAAAGTCCTTACTTTGGCCAGTATGGCTTTCATTGGTGGATTCTTACTGATGAAAACCATACTCCGGTCTTCCCGCATACCTTTTTTGCCATGGGATACGGCGGGCAATATATCATCATTACTCCTGATTGCGGGATGATAACAATTTTTACTAGTGATAATTATGCAGAGACACACAAGCCATTAAACTGTTTCAGGGAAGAGATCCTTCCAGTATTTACTTAGGGGGCAAATGATGAATAAAGGAAGAATTGTTTTATTGAATGGCGTTTCCAGCGCTGGTAAGTCTTCCTTATCAAGGGAACTGGTAAAATGGCTGCCGGATTATTTTCATTTCAGTGTAGATGAATATGATTTTATCATTGAAAAAATGGAAGACCGGGTGCATCAACGATTGATCCCAGTTCCGACTGAGCATTTCTTTCATCGGAACATTGCTATGTTTTCCGATAAAGGCGTCAATCTAATTGTTGATCATATTCTTCATGATACAGACACCCTCCAGGATTGTATTTCTGTGCTTGAAGGTTATCCGGTACTATTCGTTGGGGTGCATTGTCCTGCCGATGAACTGGATAAAAGGGAAGCTGACAGAGGGGACCGAACCATTGGTCAGGCTAGGAGACAGTTGGCATTCGTCCATCAGCAGGGTGAAACATATGATATTGAAGTAGATACAAATGAAATTAGTTATCAGGAAGCAGCGAAGTCGATTGCAATGAAAAGGAAATCCATCGATACACCTAAAGGCTGGGAAGCAACATTTAATAACTACAGGCATGCAACTAAGTAATACATAAAAGCTTTATCAAAATCGTATGAAAGAAACTTTTCACATTAAACAGACGTTACATACAGAGAAAAGAAATACATGATTCAGCCAATGAACGACATTTTTAAAATGAGGGGGGAGAGTTATATGGTTAGCATTATTTCAGAGAAGTTTACGAGTTTTGCTCATTATGAATGCCGAGGTTCTAGTGAACTTTACGAAATTCTGTCATATAGGATTGCAGAGGATGAAGAGATGCTAAGGCTCGCCTCTAATGCAAGATTAGGACAGCCGATTCCAAATCTGCTTTTTGGAGCAGTGCATTTCCTGTTGATGAAAGGATATGAGCATGAGCTAAAACAGTTTTATCATAATCTTAGCTCCAGTACCCGAAAAGCAGAAGAGGCCTTTCCATTCTTTAAAGATTTCTGTATGCAAAATACAGGACCAATCTCTGAGCTGCTGGGCAGTAAAATCGTTCAGACAAATGAAGTCAGACGATGTGCTTATCTATATCCAGCCTTAAATCATGTTTATCAGCTATCCAGCAAACCGCTTGCCTTAATCGAAATTGGAACAAGCGCTGGTTTGCAGCTGTTTATGGACCGATACAGCTATTCATATGGCACAGAGCAGGTTTATGGCAACAAAGATTCTGGCATTCATATTTTTTCTGATCTAAGAGGCGGGGTGTTACCAACTTTGCATGGCAATATTCTTGTTGCTGCTAGAATCGGGATCGACTTGCATATTAATGATGTAACTAAAGAAGAAGATGTTCTTTGGCTTAATGCGCTCATTTGGCCTGAGCATCACGAAAGGCGGGAGCTTTTTGAAAAAACAGCTGGGTTTGTGAAAGATAAAAAGATGCAGCTCATTGAAGGGGATGGGGTTGAGTTGCTAACACAGCTGGCAGAAAATATCCCAAAAGATCAGCAAATATGCGTATTCCACACCCATGTTGCGAACCAGATGCCAGGTGAAACGAAGGAAAAGCTGCTAAAGCTGATCAAGGAAATTGGAGCTCAACGGGACATTTTTCATTTATATAATAATATCCAGGACCGCTTCCTTCATCTTGATTACTATATAAATGGAAAAGAAAGCTTAAACACGATTGCTGAAACAGAGGGACACGGAAGATGGTTCAGGTGGCTACAACCCAACCCGGTATAAGGAAATGAAGTGTGGTCAGGAATAAGTGAATAAGCTGTCATAAAAGGAGGCGGTTTTAAATGGACATCAGTATGATTTTTTGGTTATTAGTGTTTCTTTCGGCGGTGTCGTTTGTTTTTGGATTAAGCAAGAAATCCTGGAAGGCTTTTGTAATCAGCGGCATAACGATTTTGCTTCCCTCCTTATATTTCGCAGGGGCTGAAAATTGGGTAAGAATCATTGCCTTGCTGCCGTTGCTTCCCTTCTTTTTAGCATTTCTTGTATCGAAGGTGAAAGTTACAGAATAATAGAATGTATTAGTTTGATAATGGGAGGAATAGTTTTGGAACTGCGTTTGGCAAATAAGAAGGATAACGCATCGTTAATAAAAATGAGATGGGATTTTACCCTTGAGGATTATCCTGAAATGGGCAAAGACACTTCATACGGTGCATTTGAAGAAGAATGTGCAGTTTTTCTCGAAGAGGCTCATGAAAGTGGTGAATGGTTTATATGGGTAGCAGAAATTGACGGAAAGATCGTGTCGCATATTTATATAGAATTGATTAGGAAAGTGCCACGTCCAGGCAGAATAACGAACCCTTTTGCTTATATGACGAATGTCTATACTTTGCCTGAATACAGGGGAAAAGGGGTAGGGAGCAAGCTGTTATCCAAGGTTAATGAATGGGCAAAAGAAATGAGATATGAGTTCATCATAGTTTGGCCAAGTGAAACAAGCACAGAATTTTATGGCCGGAACGGCTATACCCTTTGCCAGGAGCCAATGGAAAAGCATTTCTAAACTAAAATTTTCAGAATTTTTGAAACCTAATGATCCCACATACGTAAAGAAAGTAAACTTGATCATTAGGGGGATTTGGAATGGCCCAAACTCAATTTAATTCCGAAACTAAAAGGAGAATCATTTTTGTATCAGCAGTCATTATCCTGCTGAGCAGCCTGTTCATGCCATTTGTTATGGTATTCATCATTCAGGACTTTTTATATTTATCCAGTGAGAAATGGTTTTACGATACGCCGGCTTCTGCTTATACATTAGTTATTATCGGCATGGTATGGATATCAATTGTCTTATTGCTCCATCTATTCATCCAGAATAAGTTTGAACTTCGTTATTATAAATGGATCACTATAGTACTCCTGGGTCTCAGTATTCCGTTTTTTATGTATGGAATATCAAATTATTACTATCTGGATAACAAAGGAATCCACATAAATGATGTAAAAACATTCAATAATATTACCTCATATGAGTGGGAAGATTTTAAATCGGCCAAAGAGGTCTATAAGAAAAGCAATAATGTTTCTATTTTGGACCATTATGAATTTGAAACACAGGACGGAAAGGTCATTACTCTCCCTGCGAATCACAAAGTGAGCAGTGCCCGGCATAGTATTCTTGCAAAACTGAAGGGTAGCGGGATCGAAATGACAAGCAATCTCTCTGATTTATACGAGTAACAACATCAAATGGAAGAATTAACTCCAAGGAAGGAACGGAATATGATCATAATGATTAACGGAGCGTTTGGGGCAGGAAAGACAACCGTTGCCAATGAATTGCTCAAGAAAATAGATAATAGTATGCTTTTTGATCCTGAGGCAGTCGGGTACATGCTGCGCCATATAATCCCAGATGATATGAAACTGCCTGAAGAGAGAACCGATAATTTTCAGGACCTTGCTCCCTGGAAAATACTTGTCGTCCAGGTTGCAGAGCAGTTGAAAAAACAATACGGTAAAAACCTTATTGTACCAATGACAATTTTTAATGAGGAATACTTTCAGTATATTAAAAATGGCTTCCTGGCAATCGATCATGAAACCCATCATTTTTGTTTAAGAGCCAGTGAAGCCACTATTCATGAAAGGCTTAGGAAAAGGGGGGAGGAAGAAGGGAATTGGTGCTTCCAGCAGACAAGAAAGTGTGTGGACGCATTTAACAGTGGAAAATTTAGGAAGTACATAGAAACTGATAATATTGATGTAAATAAGGTAGTTAATCTAATTTGGCAGGATTTCAGCAAAGTGAGCATAAGGGATTAGAAACTTGCTGGAGGGAGCAATGATAAAAAGAAAATATGGTGATCGCGCTGGCTGGTCTCGTATAATAAACCGGAGATTCATTCAGGCAAGATTTCATGAAGAACATTTTTCAGGATACGTAACTTTATTAAAAATTGATCAGGTAACGGAACCGCTCTTTGTTGATTATGGAAATCAAAGTCTTTGTATTGTCGATGAAGGCTTTATTTGGCTCCAGCATTTTCCGCAGGACAAACAATTCTCCGTTACGACAATGTTTGATTCTGATGGGAAGATTGTCCAATGGTACATTGATATTTGCAAATGCAATGGCTTGGATAATGGGCGGCCATGGATGGACGACCTTTTCCTGGATATAGTAGTTCTTCCCGAAGGAAAAATTATACTTAAGGACGAACATGAATTGGAAGCAGCTCTATTAAGTGGAGAAATAAATAAAGATTTATATCAAAAAGCCAATTCAGAGGCTGAAACAATCATTAAGTTAATCTGGGAAAAGGAATTTCCTTTACTGAATCTTTCTGCGGTCCATAAAGATAGATTGATTAACAAACTGGAGAGAAACCAATAAACCTGGAGGGCCTTATGTTTGTTAAAGTTTATACATATCATGTTCTGCCTGAGAAAGAACAGGAACTTATGCATGTTCTCACCCAGGCAGAAGAAATTTACTCTAAGTATATTACTAAACAATTCCTTGTTCTAAAAAGCCGTGATAATAGTACAAAGTGGATGGAAATTCATCGTTATCAGGATAAGAAAACCTATGATGAAAGTATTCAACTCATAAACCAGCAACCTGAAATTAAGCAATTATATTCCAGATTCCGTGAATTGGTTGATTCAATGGAAGAATTGACTGAAGAGAATTTCCAGGAAATCACTAGAAGTGGGGAATAAGGTTTTGAAGAAAACAGCAGTTTTATTATATCCGCAATTTAGTGAATATGAATTAACCGTCGCCTTATCGATTTTAATGCAAGGCCAAAAGCCTGTCATCACCGCAAGCGCCGACGCTGTTCCAATAGTAGGCGAGTCGGGGTTGACCTGTCTTCCTGATACAGTGATTGACGAATTGGACATAGATGACATTGACAGCCTGCTGCTGCCGGGCTGCATGGACATCCAGGCGGTGAAGAATCATGATGTTTATGTAGATTTAATCAAACGAGCGGAAGAAAGAGATTATGTGATTGCCAGTATCTCCAGTTCACCGTTACTGTTAGCAAAAGCAGGGATTCTCTCAGGGAGAAAGTATACTGCCGGTCTCTATCGGGATTTTATGCAGGAATCACGGTTATTTGAACTTCAAAATTATTCTGAAGAGGTAGTTGTTCAGGAAGGGAAGATCATAACTGCCCGAGGAAGGGGATTTATTGATTTCGGAATCGCACTCGGAAAAGCTTTGAAACTTAATTTTGATGAAAAGTGGTATAAGACAGAATGATTTAAATAAAAAATGTCCCCAATAATGGGGACATTTTATTAACATATTGAATCAGTAGATTGAGGGTTTTTCAATCCAAAGAGCGGTCTGATATACAATGCCAGATATGTTCCTAGCATTGCCATGACCATCCAAACCCAACCGTGAAGGCTAAATGAAGCGATCCCGCCAAAATAAGCACCAATATTGCATCCAAATGCAAGCCGTGCACCGTAACCCATCATAAGTCCGCCAACAATGGCTGCACCTGCAACACCCGGTTTAATTTTTCCTGGTTTAAATGTGCCTTGTGCGGAAGCGGAAAGAAATGCACCTAACATGATGCCAAAGTTCATGACACTTGTCGAGTCTGCCAATACAGAATTTGTAAGTGCTGCACCGTTAGGTCCTGAAAAAATAACCCCAGGATGAAACATCTATACCCATAGTCATCAATGCTTTGCCGCCCCAAAGAGCAAAAGCAGAAGTAATTCCCCAAGGGTTGCCTCTAACAGTCAGTGTTAAAGCATTTAACAGTGCAAGAACAATGGCAGCTGCAAAGAGTGGCCATGATCCGCGAATGATTTTCTTCCAGCCTGATGTTGTAGGCAAGGGCTTCATCATTGGAGGATTTTTCTTCTTTGCAATTTGAATGGTGATGAAATAAATGGCTGCAAATGCAATTAACTGTATTGCCCACGCTCCAAAGTAGCCCAGTCCTGTAGACTCAGCAAGCGAAATTGGAGGCAGTGATGGAGTGTCCTCCATCCAGAATGTAAAGTGATAGGCTCCAATAACAGAACCGGCAATAAAGGAAAGCAAGGTAAGAATCATCGAGGATGATCCACCGCCTACTGAATAGAGAGTTCCAGAAGCACACCCATTCCCTAATTGCATACCGATTCCAAACAGGAACGCACCAAAAATGACACTAACGCCTACAGGTGAGACATAGCCTTTTGGTGTCACTCCTGTAAAACTAAACCCAGAGCTTAATATCAAAGCGAATAAGGTCGTCGCAATCGCAAGCATAAGCATATGGGCCTGTAATCCCTGGACATTGCCGACAGATACTAATCTTCTGAAAGCTGAAGTAAAGCCAAAACGGGCATAAAGCAGGGTAGCACCAAGCGCCAGACCAATGATAAAAAGTGTTCCTTGAGTCCATGTGGACACAGTAACAATACTGATATATAAGATAACAGCTGCAAGAACGCCAAATGCGACTAACGGTTTTTGCATCGGACTAAGTTCAGCCACGACTGTAGTTGACTTGTTATCCCAATTGGAGTTTGCAGACAAGCTTGTTTGTGCCAAATCAATCTACCTCTTTTCCTATAAAGTTAGTTGGAATTAACTTTATTATATTATCTTATATAAAATTTTTTGTAAACATGAATGATTAATTGGAAAAAGATAGAAAATTCAACAGAAAAATAGTTTTTTATAATTTTTCAAGGAGATGATGATGAATGTGCGGGATTAGCATCAAAGCATAGATCAAGAGACTTCGAGCTGCCAGGACGGCGTGATGAGCTGCTTGACAGGGTTCTTAAAGATCTGACAGGCGATCAGGATATATTAGCTATTTATCTGGGTGGGTCTTTGGCCAAAGGAAATGAAGATTTATATTCAGATATAGATTTACATATCATTGTAAAATCCGATAGTCTAAGTGAGTTTATCAGAAACAAGCGTAAGCGTCCTTCCAGATGGGGGAAAGTATTGTTTTTTGAGGATTTTTCACCATTTTCCCCTTTGGTAGTGACTCATTTCAGTAGTTTTATAAAGGTAGATAGCTGGTATAAAACGATTGACCAAGTCCAACCGTCAATATGGCTTAAGGGGTTAAGAAATATACATGATCCACAAGGAGTTTTGACAACCATTTTTCAGGAATCATCGCGATGTCAATTTGAGCTTACAGAAAAGGATATTGATTTTTGGAAAGGGAAGCTTTTGGCTTTTATTCACGAAACGTACCGATCTGCTATGAGGAAAGATTATTATTATGCCTTATCCAACTTGGATCGCATTCGCTGGCTGGTTGCATATGGCTGGTATATGGAAGCTGGAAGGCATTTGGACACTTCTTATGGCGTCTGGTCAAAAATTGAAGGAGCAAGAAGCCATTTGAGTGAATCGCAGCTGAGTATGCTTAATGAATGGCATTGCAGAAGAGATACAGAGGACATTTTGAATAAGATGGCTGAAATAGCCATGGAAGCAATAAGGATAAATAAAAGTCTATGTGAAAAAGCGGGTATCGAAGATCATGAAGCAGAGTTAAAAAGGATTATAGAAATGGTGATTTAACAAATTAAATTCTAAAAGGGAAAAGATAAGACAGTTTTAATCTCACCCTCATACTGTTTCAACAGCTAATGCATAAACAATTGGGTTACTGGGAGTATTTTCAAGCTAATAAAAGCCAGCTATAAGTTGGCTTTTTTGAGAACGATTTTTAGGTAACAAAAGAAGGTGGCTATCGTCAAATCCTTTATCAGTGTTGACCTGCCTTTAGAACCGGAATTAAGGATATATGTAAAGGGGATATGACGATATTGAGAAATTTCTTTCTTAGCTTTCTGCTGCTTGGAATCATTTTTTTAATGGGCTGTTCTGATGGAAAAGAAAGTGTTTCTGATGGATTTAAATTTGCTGATAAGGAATTTCCGCCATCTCCTGCTGGATATATTGAGTTTGGAAAGACAACATATGCGTTGGAGCAGGGGGGATATGAGTGGAGGAATAAAGGTACGAGTGTAAAGACGGACCATGCAGGCCCTGTCCAAATAGCTGAGAACTATACTCCTATTCCATTACAGTCCGGAGCCTTTTTGACAATCGTTGTGGAACAAAATCCACTATTAACGTCTTACATTTGGAAAGACGGCAGCAGCAAGGAGATCGGAAAAGGGAAAACGTTAAAAATGCCGAAAGAACCTGGCCGTTATATATATGAAGTGTTAGCTGAATGGGAGAATGGAAAGGTATCCTATACCTTTGTTGTTGAAATCGAGTGAAGCGAAGCTAATGCTGTGGCTCAGATTCCCTGATTATGGCTAAAACAATGATTAAAAGCGTGAACATAATCCTGATTAGTTCGTTATTTGTAACTGTTCTTACTAAGCCAACAATAACAATACCGCGAACAGGGTTATCCTCAAGCAAAAGGATAACGATAATATCCAGGAATGCAGGAACCATACCTACGGCCAACTCCAGCTCTTTATCCATAAACAGGACTCCTTTCAAAACAACTAGCGTATAGTATGCAAAACAATGAATATAGGTGTTTGGGTGCAGGCAGTAACTTAAAAACAGAAATGGGCGAAAACATATGGAATCAATAATTGAATTAACCTCTAAAGATCAGTGGCTTGAAGCCTATCCGGTCATGAAACAGCTTAGAACAGATTTAACGGAAGAATTATATATGGAAATGCTCAATGAAATGGCTGAGGAAGGCTATACATTATTTGCTTTATATAATGAGGGAAGAATAGTCTCACTTGCAGGGATAAACTTGAGAGTAAACTTCTACAATAAAAAACATGTTTTCATCAATGATCTTGTTACCGACGAAAATGCCCGATTTTGCGGGTATGGGGAAAGGCTGCTGTACCATATCCATGACTGGGCCCGTGAAAAAGGAGCTGAATTTGTCGCCCTGGAATCTGGTCTTCAAAGAACTTCCGCTCATCGTTTTTACGAAGAGAAAATGATGTACGATAAGTGGTGCTATTCATTCAGAAAAGACTTGCACCTAAAGGAGGAAGAAATTTGATAGAAATCCAGTATGAGAGTTATCAAAATTCTTTAATTAAAATCGATAATGGCAGGACGAAAGAGAAATGGTCTGTAATTTCAGAACGGTTTTATTCTCTTTCGTGCCTATCTTTTTATGTAACGGAATTGAAAGCAGGGGGATATTGAATTTTCCCATGCAGTCCAGCTAGTGAACCTTCAGTTAATTCCAAGGCCATAAAGACTTCTTCTGGTACAGGAAAGGGAGGAGAAATATCAAATTTTTTAGAAGGATCGAATCCGAATTTCGGATAGAATTTTGGATGGCCGAGAACGAAAATATGTTTATAGCCCAGGGCTTTGCAGCTTTCCAAAGCTTGTTTTACCAGCTCTGAACCTATGCCTTGTTGTTGATAACCTGGTTTGACAGCCATAGGTGCCAGGCCTAATGTAGGGAAGGAACCTTGCGCCGTTAATAAATCTATTGTGCTGATTAAAATATGTCCGATTATTTTTCCATCTTTATCTGCAACTAAGGATAGTTCAGGAATGAAATTGTCAGACTGCCTAATTAGCTCTACTAATTTCGATTCGTTCTCTTGATTATTGAAGGCTTGAAAATTCACTTCACAAATTTGCGAAACATCTCCCATTCGTTCAGGACGTATGGTGTAGTCCATAAAATAACCTCCAGTATTTTTTTTGATTTCTAAAATTCCTCAGTGGTAATTTTGGGGTCTCTGAATCCATCCAGGTAAATTGTTGATACCAGCATTTTTTATTGTCGCAGGATATAGAAATCACATTTTTTAATAACTGGACCAAGAAGGATTTCTGGCAAGTCCCAAATATTGCGCTCCGGAGGGATGACCTAGTTTCTCATTATCCAAGTATTGATAGAGATTGAAGGAATGGATAAGAAACATAGAATTCAAGAAAAAAATACACTAACTTTTTTTCACATTTCCCCTAGTGTAACTGTCTATGTTTATTTTAACAGTAAATTCCAATAAGGGAATCTAAAATTTTTAATAAGATAAGTGTGCATCTGTATCACTTTAACTTGGATTTTCTGTTATGATAAAAGCTGGCTTTTTGTGAAAGAATTAGAGCATTTTTGAGGAGAGAAAGCATTGACAAATACACTTCCGTTTACCATCACTAAGGACGATACATTTTTTGACTTATTAGGTGATTATATAGGTGATGTTTTTTATGAAATCCTGCCTGAAAAAGGCTATGAGCTTCGAGATGAACAAATTTATATGGCCTTCCAGGTGGAACAGGCATTTAAAAATAAGGGGACTATTTTTGCAGAAGCAGGGGTAGGAACCGGGAAAACCTTTGTTTATTTGATTTATGCGATTCTCTACGCCCGATATATGAGAAAGCCGGCAATTATCTCATGTTCTGATGAGACGCTCATTGAACAGCTGGTAAAAGAAGGAGGGGACATAGAAAAGCTGGAGAAGGCTCTTGGCCTAAAGGTGGATGTGCGACTGGCAAAAGCGCGCGAAAATTATGTTTGCGTCAAAAAGCTGGACAACCTTTCAAATACAACCACAGAAAAGGAAATCCTGGATGTTCACGACCAGCTCCCTGATTTTATTTTCGATGAAGGAATATCCATGAATGCGTTTAGCCGATATGGTGACCGGAAGGAATATCCATGGGTGTCGAATGAAAAATGGACTATGATGGCATGGGATCCGCTCCAGCAGTGCTCTACCTGTGAATGGCGCCACCGGTGCGGACAGACATTGAACCGTGATCACTACCGCCATGCGGGTGATTTGATTATCTGTTCCCATGACTTTTATATGGAACATGTGTGGACAAAGGAATCCCGTAAGAGGGAAGGACAGATGCCGCTTCTCCCGGAAGCGAGCACAGTTATATTCGATGAGGGCCACTTGCTGGAGTTTGCTGCGCAAAAGGGCCTGACATATAGATTTAACTCTCAAACCCTTACAAATGTTCTGACTGGATATATGCATCAGGATGTACGGGAAGAGTCACTGTATTTAATCGAGGATATTTTGGAGCTCCATGATTCCTGGTTTGACTTGCTAGTTGAGCATTCTGCTGCGGTGGAGGGCTCGAATCGAAAAGAAGTCCCATTCTTGCCAACAATCAGGAAGACTGCTGAACTGCTGGAAAAGAAGGTCAGTGAACTGATGGATCAGCTCGTCTTCGATGCCGAGCTGTTTGTGATAGACGATTATCATTTAAAAATAATGGAAGAATACCTGGAGTTTTTTTCATATGGACTTGGGATCTTTCTGAAAAATGATGAAGGCATATTCTGGCTGGAGGAGAATGAGGTCCAGACCTCATTAGTCATCATGCCTCGCCTGGTTGAGGATATCCTGAAGAAGGAAGTATTCTCTCAAAACATACCATTTATATTTTCATCTGCGACTTTATCACAGGCAGGTGACTTTGGTTATATTGCAAAGAGCCTCGGTATTGAAAAGTTCAATTCCTTTACCGTCGATTCCCCATTCGATTATGAAGAACAAATGCAGATGGCTGCACATATTCAATCATCAGAATATGAGAAATGGGAGCAAATTGGGAAGGATTTAATGACCAAAGGCGGCAGCTCACTCGTGCTGTTTTCTTCTCAACAGGAAATGGAGCGGTTCAAGGGGTGGGCTGAAACAAAGCAATGGCCATTTGCGGTTTTATTTGAAGGTGACAGGGAAATAAGCGAGACAGTAAAAGAATTCCAGACAGTACACTCAGCCGTTTTATGTTCCTTTAGTTTATGGGAAGGTTTAGATGTACCCGGGGAATCACTTACTCAGGTTATAGTGTCTTCCTTGCCATTCCCTCCGCATGATCCGGTATTTATGGCAAAAAGAAAGCATGCTGAAAACCCTGAAACAGACGTCGATCTTCCTTATATGTTATTAAGATTAAGGCAGGGAATCGGCCGGTTAATCAGGACAAGCCAGGACTATGGTACCGTCCATATTTGGCTTACAGACAGCCAAAAGGCGAAGTACTTTAATCAGATTGAAAACATACTCCCAGTTAAAAAAATAGATTGGGAATAAAGAAAACATCCCGAACGGCACTGGCCGTTCGGGATGTTTTGTCAAAGACGGAGATTAAGGATGGCTTAGAAGCCGCATCCGCATCTTCTGTGGCGGCGGCGGTCGCGATCACGATCACGATCATCATCCCTGTTATCATCTTGAGCTCCTGCCAAATCTTCGATAATACAGCGGCGTACTGCGCGGCAAAGGT
The DNA here is from genome assembly GCF_057785455.1 of Mesobacillus sp. Classification (NCBI taxonomy): domain Bacteria; kingdom Bacillati; phylum Bacillota; class Bacilli; order Caryophanales; family Bacillaceae; genus Mesobacillus; species Mesobacillus sp. The sequence continues at coordinate 26,179 of NZ_JBYNSB010000041.1, read as the reverse complement.
CATCGAAGTCAATTGTCGCTCTCACCTGGTTTCTGTCGCGATTAGGATAAAAAATATCTGCGACATCATTGTTGTTACGGTTGTAGCCCATTCTGTTCAACTCCTTCCCTGGTGGCTTTTCATATTACACTTTATCTTATGAAGCAGAGGACAAGGAGTTAAGGCTAAAACCTATTTTTTGATAAAATGTGCTATTCTCATAGTCCCAGTTTAATAGAATGAAAAAAAGCAAGCGGCAGCCCGCTTGCTTTTTTAATGCATATGTCTGTAAACACCGATTACTTTGCCGAGTATAGATACATTGCGAAGGATGATCGGATCCATGGAGGAGTTTTCCGGCTGAAGCCTGAAATAGTCCTTCTCTTTGAAGAAGCGTTTCACAGTTGCTTCATCTTCTTCTGTCATGGCAACTACAATATCACCATTATTCGCAGTCTTCTGCTGTTTTACAATGACATAATCCCCATCAAGGATACCCGCTTCAATCATGCTGTCCCCCATGATTTCAAGCATGAATACCTGCTCATCATGCGGAACCAGGCGGTCCGGAAGAGGGAAGTACTCCTCTACATTTTCAATTGCGGTTATCGGCATACCGGCAGTTACCTTACCAACGACAGGGACGTTAACAACTTTATATTTTGGGATCCGGCTGTCCTCTTCAATCTCAAGGATTTCAATTGCACGCGGCTTGGTCGGATCCCGGCGGATCAATCCCTTGCTTTCAAGCCTGGCTAAATGTCCATGAACAGTGGAACTGGAGGCAAGTCCAACAGCTTCGCCGATTTCACGAACGGATGGCGGATAACCCTTTTTCTTGACCTCACCTTTGATGAACTCAAATATGTCTTGCTGCCGTTTTGATAACTTTGTCATATTCACGCACCTCATATCATTTCTTGTCCTTATTATACCATGCATAAATTACAGATACAAACATAAGTTCGAATTTTTAGTTGACACAAAACAAATGTTCGCTTTATAATAAAAGACAGATAATCGAACAAACATTCGTAAGAGGTGCTGGATATGAAAAAACTATGGGCAAACAATTCATATGCTATTATTTTAATTGCAGCAGGACTGATTTTTTCACTCACTGTGAAAGTCCATTCAATGATTTCCGATGATCAATACATAACTGTTACTATAGAAGAAGGGCAATCACTATGGGAAATTGCCCAAACCTTTAAAGACGAACATAATCTCTCAGAAAGGCAATTCGTAAGCTGGGTTGAAAAGGAAAACGGAATAAATGGGGAAGTCATTCATCCGGGTGACGAAATCATGATCCCAGTTGCCGCTGAGCAAGGGGAACCAACACAGATTGCCGGCGCGGAAAGATAATTAGCAATTTGAAAATAGGTGAAAAAATGAAAGCAATAATCTACTGCCGTGTGAGTACCACCAAGGAAACACAGGAATCCTCGCTCGCAAGGCAGGAGGAGGAGCTGCTTAAACTGGCAGGCAGTTATGGATTCGAGGTTGTTAGGGTCATTAAAGAGCAGGCGAGCGGATATGATCTCGAGAGGGAAGGAATACTGGAGCTGCTAGAGCTGATCAAGGATAAAAGTATTCGTGCGCTGCTCATCCAGGATGAAACACGGCTTGGCAGGGGAAACGCGAAAGTGGCATTACTGCACTGTATTTTGAAAGAAGAGATAAAACTTTATAGTATTTCTCATCATGGTGAACTCCAGCTTTCAGAATCAGACTCGATGGTTTTGCAAATTGTCAGTATGGTTGAAGAGTACCAGAGGAAAATCCACAATATAAAAATCAAGCGTGGAATGAAACGGGCCATTGAGCATGGATACAGGCCGCAGAGAAATTTAAAAAAACAGGGCGAAAATTCCGGCCGGGAAAGAAAGGATATGCCCATCGAAGAAATTGTGAAACTACGAAATAATGGGCTGACTTTTGCTGAGATCGCCGCGACTCTGAGGGGTTTCGGCTTTAACGTTTCCAAGGCCACTGTTAATAGAAGATATCTGGAATATATCGAGTCACAGGAAGAGGAAGCACAATTGCACAATAAATAATTTGAGGTCAGTCTTCTTGTCAAAAACGGAGGATTCTAGTAACATGTCTGTTGACGTTACTTTTAAACAAAGGAGCTTTGCAATGCTATCAAGTGATAAAATTGCCAGAATCAATGAACTGGCACGAAAGGCTAAAGCCTCTAAGTTAAGTGAAGAAGAAGCCAAGGAACAAACGAAGCTTCGCGCTGAATATCTGCAGTCTTTCCGTTCTTCCATGCTTAACACCTTAAAAGGGGTAACGATTGTAGACCCTGCGGGTAATGATGTTACACCTGGCAAACTTAAAGATCTGCAAAATAAATCTAAGCTTCATTAATTTTCCAAATGTCCATTTACGGAATACATTTACTGTATTCCTTTTTTGTTTTGGCTGTTTTCGCAATGATTATTGCCTTCCACCGATGTTGAAATAAGATCCTAATGATTGTAGTGGAAGACGCGCAGACTCCTTCGGGATACAGCGGACAGGTGAGACACCGCAGGAGCGCAGCGACGAGGAGGCTAACCGCACACCCCAAGAAATATTTGCCCTTGAAAAAGCCGGTAGTTGGGCTTTTTCATAATTTTCCAGAGGAAAGCGAAGCGCCTGGAACGGAAATCAACAGCATTTTATTACAAACTCTTCTGTAAAACCCTTTTTGGAAAATGGGGAATTTCTTTCGAAAGTATATAGAATAGCAACAAAGTATAGAAAAAAGCCTTTGTTTTTAAGTTTCGGCTTTGTTTTAGGTCAATGTTGTTTGGTTTTAACCAAAATCAATGAAAGATAAATATTATATTATGGAAAAAAGCCAGGCGTTCACTGCAGGCTATTACATAAGACAGATGTGTTTGTGTCAAAATAATTAACATTACGGCCTTTTCTGTCTCCCTCAGGGGCAATTTGTTGTATAATAATTGTTCTCGCTATATATTAAGGATGTAGCCAGTACTAAGAGAAAGGATGTATTTCATGTTTAATAAAATTGATATGCTTTCAATCGACTCAATCCGTACTTTATCGATTGATGCAATTGAGAAGGCAAATTCTGGACACCCAGGAATGCCTATGGGTGCAGCACCGATGGCTTATACCCTGTGGACTCGTTATATGAACATCAACCCTAAAAATCCTGAATGGTTTAATCGTGACCGCTTTGTATTATCTGCTGGACATGGTTCAATGCTGCTATACAGCTTATTGCATTTAGCAGGTTATGACCTTTCAATGGATGATATCAAACAATTCCGCCAGTGGGGCAGCAAGACGCCTGGCCACCCTGAATTTGGGCATACGGCTGGTGTGGATGCAACTACAGGCCCGCTTGGTCAGGGAATCGCTATGGCTGTTGGTATGGCAATGGCTGAACGTCACCTTGCAGCTGTATACAATAAAGAAAACTATAACCTAGTTGACCACTTTACATATAGCATTTGTGGAGATGGCGATTTGATGGAAGGTGTCTCTGCTGAGGCGGCATCCCTTGCAGCACATTTGAAGCTCGGCAGACTTGTCGTTCTTTACGATTCAAATGACATTTCACTGGACGGCGAATTGAACAAATCATTCTCCGAAAGCGTTGCGGACCGTTTCAAAGCATATGGATGGCAATATCTTCGTGTAGAAGACGGAAACAACCTGGAGGAAATCGCCAGAGCACTCGAAGAGGCTAAAACTGATGAAAATCGTCCTGCATTGATTGAAGTAAAAACAATTATTGGTTATGGCTCACCTAATCTTTCTGGTAAGTCAGACGTACACGGAGCACCGCTTGGCGCTGACGAATTGAAGCTTACAAAAGAAGCATACAAATGGACATTCGAAGAGGATTTCCATGTCCCATCCGAAGTTTATGATCACTTTAAACAGCAAATTGCTGACAAAGGTGAACAAGCCGAACAAGCCTGGAATGAACTTTTCGATAAATACAAGAGCGAGTTTCCTGAGCTAGGAAATCAGCTTGAGAAGGCTATGAAGGGTGAACTAGTTGAAGGATGGGATCAGGCTGTTCCTGTTTATGAAGAAGGAAAGAGCCTTGCAAGCCGTGCTTCATCTGGCGAGGCATTAAACGGAATTGCTAAAAACCTTCCTTATTTGGTTGGCGGATCTGCTGACCTTGCAGGGTCTAACAAAACGATGATCAAAGGAACAGGTGACTTCTTCCCAGGCTCATTTGAAGGCCGCAATATCTGGTTCGGTGTTCGTGAATTTGCGATGGGAGCAGCTATGAACGGCATGGCTTTACATGGCGGGCTAAAAGTATTTGGCGGAACATTCTTTGTATTCTCTGATTACCTGAAGCCAGCAATCCGTCTCGCAGCATTGATGGGATTGCCTGTCACTTACGTATTCACTCATGACAGTATTGCTGTAGGGGAGGATGGGCCAACTCATGAGCCAGTAGAACAACTTGCTGGATTAAGAGCTATGCCTAACCTATCAGTGATTCGTCCTGCAGATGGAAACGAGACAGCTGCAGCTTGGAAGCTGGCGGTTGAGTCAACCAAGACTCCAACAGCACTTGTGCTGACAAGACAAAACTTGCCGACAATCAAGGACACTGACAAGAACGCGTATGAAGGTGTATCTAAAGGTGCATATGTGATTTCACCTTCTGGGAAAGAATCTGCTGATGCAATGCTGCTTGCAGCTGGATCTGAAGTAGGTCTTGCAGTTCAAGCTCAGGAAGCGCTGGCTTCTGAAGGTATCCACGTTTCTGTAGTAAGCATGCCTTCATGGGATCGTTTTGAACAGCAATCCAAGGAATATATAGAAAGTGTAATTCCTAAATCTGTTAAGAAGCGCCTGGGTATCGAAATGGGCTCTTCCCTTGGCTGGCACCGTTATGTTGGTGACGAAGGTGAAGTATTGGCAATCGATACATTTGGAGCTTCAGCACCAGGCGAAAAAATCCTGGAAGAGTACGGATTCTCTGTAAATAATGTTGTAGCTCGTGTAAAAGCATTGCTTCAGCAAAATTAAGCTGTAATGAATCAAAAAAGGGCATGAGGCCAATCATCATTTGGTTAAATGCTCTTTTTTTTTGGCTCTTTTCTAATACTTTGTTGATATTCTCATTTTTGAAAACTCCTTTAAAATGTTTTTTAAAGAAGACTATGCAATAAAATGCTGTTGATTTCCGTTCCAGGTGCTTCGCTTTCCTCTGAAAAATTATGAAAAAGCCCAATTGCAGGCTTTTTCAAAAGCAAATTTTTCTTGGGGCGTGCGGGAGCCTCCTCGTCGCTTTGCTCCTGCGGGGTAAAATGGCCCCTTCATTCGGGCCATTTCTACCTAGGTCACACCTGTCCCGCTTCATCCCGAAGGAGTCTGCGCGCCTGGAACGAAGAGCAACAGGATCTTAATTCAACATAGGTGAAAGCAACAATCTTTGCGAAAACAGCCTTTTTTTTATGTCCACGGAAAGTGGAAAAATGGAAGAATAACGAGTATTCAACTCTAGTTTATTTGTTTGCTAAATCATGTTATAATGAGAAACTTAAGTTAATTACAATTTGTATTGAGATGAATGAGTGTGAATAAAAGTTTATGCCTTACTGATAATATGGAGATGAAAAAATAATGAATAAACGATGGTCGATCGGGGAAATTAAAAAATTCGTTGAGAATAATTCAGAAAGTAAGCTGTTATCGACAGAATATCACGGTTTTTCTCAAAAGCTGCTTTTTAAATGTGCATGCGGCAGCAACTTTGAAAAAACCTTTACGAAATTTAAAAATAATAACCAGCGAAAATGCGATGTATGCCAGCCTCCAAAAGAGTCACGCTAATACGAGATAAATTAACAATGCACCAACTTCTTTTCAAAAGAGGCTGGTGCTATTTTTCTTTTTGGATGAATTTACGGGAAAATAAAGGTCAACCAAGAGATTTTCCATTAAATACGAAAGACTAAAATGTTCATAATGAATATTGGTGAGAAGCCATTAGTGAAGCAATTCCTGAAAAAGAAAAAAAGAAGCTCCAAATTGCTGAGCATAGCAAGAAAATGTGACTAGTTTACTATTTATGAATTCATACAGAAGGTGCTCCCTGACTTTCTAAAGAATATAAATCAAGGGCATTTTCTGAGCATTGATTTTTTAATTCATGCTTCAGGCAAAGAAAACCCCTGCCCAAAATGGTTAGCAGCATGCCGAATTAAAGAATTTTATTATTCCTTGCATCCTTTTCGGTGTACTGAACGCCTAAAGTGTAGAAGCAAACAAGGAGGTGCTGCAAATGGAGCAGGAAGTATTGATGCAGCGAATACGAAATGGAGAGGATTCAGCTTTTGCTGAATTAATAAATCCATTGATAGAAAAAGGATATAGAACAAGCTTCAGTATTGTCAAATCAAAGGAACTTGCGGAAGAAGTTGTTCAAAATTCCATGATTGAGGCGTATCGGAACATAATGAGTGGCAAGGAAATTACCTATTTTAATACATGGTTTTATAAACTTGTTTCCCACCGATCAATTGATGTACTGAGAAAGAACGGCAGATTGAAAGAAACTGTTACTGAAATGGAGTACATAAAGAGTTCTGGCGGAATCCTCGATAACTTAATAAGAGAAGAGACTGATACCGAGATCAAAACAGGTATTATATCACTTGATAATCTTAACTATAAAAATGTCCTTCTCCTATACTATTATCAGGATCTCTCTATCCAGGAAGTTGCCGAAATACTAGATCTGAAAGCTTCAACGGTAAAATCTCATTTGCGCCGTGCAAGAATCGCCCTGAAGACAAGGTTGCTTGAAAATCAATTTATAGGAGTGAATTCATGATGAAGATGGAGGATGTAATAAAAAAGGAAATCGATGATGAGATGGAAAAGATCGAGGTGCCTAAATCTTTATATGAATTTGCACAAAATATAAAAGCAGAATCCGATACGAAAGATGTCCAATTAAGGCAAAAAACAAAACCAAAAACTAAGTGGATTCAATTTACAGCAGCAGTCATTGGTATAGGGGTGTTAACCGGCTCTGCTTTCTTGAATCCATCAATCGCAGAGATGGCTTCTAAAATTCCCTACCTGGGACAGGTATTTGAGTCGAAGCCTGTACACGAGCTTTTGTGGGATGCTCTTGAAAAGGAAGGCTATAAAGACTTTTCTATTGGAATGAGACCGGGTGAGGTTGCTGAAATCGAAATTCAGATTGCAGGTTCAGAAAAAGACGCAGATCGTGAAAGAAACAAGATTACCCAAATTACAGAAGAAATATTAAAAAGTAAAGGGTATGATTCCTATAAGATTAAAGTAGGTTCATACATCCCTGAGATTACTCCTCTTACAGAAGAAGATCTAAAAATGATCGAAGTAACAAAAAAGCTAGAAGAAGGACTTAAAAATAATGGATATAACTTGATTGGTGTTAACCCTTACAATGACGTGATTGAGGTTGCCATCCCTTTGACAGAGAAACGTCAAGAAGAGATTAAAGCGAAGACATTGGAACTGGCAAAAGCTAATGGTTTAGAGAAGGATGTTACCCTAACACTGGTTGATGTCGATAAAAATGAACGTGAAGGTATATGGACAGATTATCTTTGGAGTATCTATGAAGGCCTGGCGCTTAAAAAAGAATATAAGGTTTCAGGAAATGGTTATTCATATAAAAAGAACAATATGAAAATGATTATAAAAACTACGATTAAACCTGGTGACAGTGATGCGAAGGAAATCGTTGCTAACATTCGTAATGAAATTAAATCATTCGTTGATACCGAAAGAGTAAATTCAAAAGTTAAAGACGACACATATGAGATTATAATAAGAGATAAGAGTGGAAATGATTTTCCATATTGATTGAAGAAGCGGGGAATCCTCGCTTCTTTTATTGTTATGCAACTCGCGATTTTAAAATTAGAATTAGGGCCAATATAATATTGTTTGCCTATGAAAAATATGGTAAAATAAAATCGAACATAGGTTCTTATTAAGAGAAGAGAGGTTATGTAATGGTAACAGGAATTGTTCCTTATTTAGTGACGAATGGAAATGGGCAGGAAGCAGTAAAGTTTTATCAGGAAGCATTGGGTGCCGAGGTAGTAAGCTTGCAAACATTTGGAGATATGCCAGCTAACCCTGAGTATCCGACACCTCCTGAAGCGAAGGACCTGGTCTTGAATGCTCAATTAAAAGTAGGCAATGGAAGTTTGATGCTGTCTGACACGTTTCCGGGACAGCCTTATCAATTGGGCTCGCAGGTGACAGTGGCGTTGTTGGCAGATCATGCAGATGAAGCTAAAAGTATATTTGGAAAATTGCAGGACGGCGGAACGGTAACGATGCCTTTACAGGAAACGTTTTGGAGTCCTGCATATGGCCAGCTGAAAGATAAATTTGGAATTGAGTGGCAAATCTCTACTGAACCAGCTAAATAGTAAAAAGCAGGGCTGCACGCTGGCAGCCCTGCTTATAAAAAGAGTTACAGTGCATCCCGAATGACGTTTCTTGAGTAAAGTACTGATAAAAATCCAAAAATGGAGTAAAGAGCAGTATAAACCGCCATAACGATGAACATCGGCCACCATAATTCTGTTCCGAAGAAAAACCACCCTGATTTCACCGCAAAATAGCTGTGTGACAAGCCAATCAGTAAAGGAATACCGAAATTGAACGCTTGCTTGGCCTGAATTCCTTTGAGTATATCTCCCTGGGTAAACCCGAGCTTTCGTAAAATAGTATACTGTGGCTTTTCATCCTCACTTTGATCCATTTGTTTAAAATACAAAACGCATCCAGAAGTGACAAGGAATGTTAATCCTAGGAAGCCTACGATGAACATAATAAGACCCATCTGCTTTTTTTGATCATTTGCAAGATCAAGTCTGGAGCTGGTTCCTTCCTGTTCAGCTAATTTCATGACCTTAAAAATCTCATTTGCTTTTCCCAGTTTATTTACTTCCTTTATATCAATGCCTATATATAGTGAGGATCTTAACTGTAAAGATGAATCTTGATCCCCTTTGAACTTTTCGAATACAGCAGTGTCAATGACTGCGACAGGGGAGCTTCCAAAATATTTAGAAACCGGGTATTCTTTTTTCATGCCGAGATATTGCAGGGGAAGTCTTTCAGTTTTTCCAATTAACTCAATAGGTCCGGTATCCTTCATTGAAATGAACTTCATCATTATGTCGCTATAGCCTGTCAAGTACGCTTCATTTTTGTTGACCGAGATTCCATCAATTGATTTTTCACTTATAACAGAGACGCTCATAGAACGAGGATCCTGGGTGTATCCTTCGACCTTCAGCCCTATAATTTTTTCAGCATTTATCATCGCCTGATAAACTTCTATTTTTGTTTCATTAAAGCTAATATCCTCAGATGCTAGCTTATCTTTAAAACCATCTGCAGTGTGCTCATCAACAAAAGTAAAATGTGCCGGGACATTATTTTTTGCCATCTTCTCAGCAGAATAATATGATATATAGCTTAGTGACAGCAACCCGATTGCCAAAGCAGATATCGTCGTGATAATTGTCAGCAATAAAGCATTTGATTTCATCCTGAACATAATTGATGATAATGATAAAACTTCATTGATATTCAAATACCCATCTTTCTTCTTCCTGATCAAATTAGCAACAAAACTGACTGATCCTTTATATAAAAGATAAGTACCGAGAATGACGGAGCCGAGAATGAAAGTCATCGCCAGGAACAGCTCATTAACTGTGGTAAAATCCCCTTCAAACAGCAGTGACGACACATAATAGCCAGTCACAATCAAAGCGATGCCAAAAATCCCAATCAGAATTTCCAAAATTGATAACTTTTTAACCCTTCCTTCAGCAACCGAGATAACCCGGAACAAAGATAAAATACTCTGTCTTTTTATGAAGGTATAATTGGTAACCATGATAAGCAGATAAATAAAAGTGAAGACACCAACTGTCTGGATAAAGGCTCGGTCCGAAAAGTGGAGAGCAACAAGGCCCTCTACCTGAGTTATTTTAAAAAGGATCATGATAATGAGCTTCGAAAAGGCAAAGCCAAGGAATACACCAGCCATTAATGAACTGTAATAGAGGATAAAGTTTTCTGCAGACAAGATTTGAAAGATTTTACCCTTTGTCAGTCCTACAAGCTGGAATAATCCGATTTCCCTGCTTCTTCTTTTTATAAAAATATTATTGGCATAGATCAGGAAAATCGTAACAATGCCTATGAGTAAAATAGAAGCTGCTCTTATAGAAGCTGCACCTTTAATTGAACCCATCGTTTCATCCAGAGCTGGATCGTACTGTAAAGTGACGAAGGCGAAATATAGCGCAACACTGAAAATCAGCGCAAACACATATAGGTAATAATTCTTTATATTCTTTTTAAGATTTCGGAGCATAAGGTGATTAGTACTCATTTTGGACACCGCCCAATACACTCTGGGTTTTCATGATATCTTTGAAAAATGCTTGTCTTCCTTGTTCACCTTTGTTCAGCTCCATATAGATCTGACCATCCTTAATAAAAATCACTCTGCTGCCAAAGCTTGCTGCAACAGGGTCATGTGTGACCATCGCAATGGTTGCTTTCCTTTTCATATTCAGTTCACTCAGTTTATTCAGCAGGTCGGATGCTGATTTTGAATCGAGCGCTCCTGTTGGCTCATCAGCAAATATAATGCTTGGCTCGTGAATAAATGCCCTGGCAGCAGACGTACGCTGCTTTTGACCGCCAGATATCTCATTAGGATATTTATCCTTTATTTCCAGAATGCCAAGGTCCTCAGCTACGGATGAAAATTTATGGTCGGCCTCTTTTTTCGGGGTTTTGCTAACAGATAAGGGCAACAGGATATTTTCTTTAACCGTTAAGGTATCAAGAAGATTGTACTCCTGAAAGATAAAGCCAAGATGATGCTTCCTGAATTCAGCAAGCTGTTTTTCCTTCATATTTGTTATTTCATTTCCTTCAATTTTTATCGATCCGCCGCTCACTCGATCTATGGAAGAAAGAACATTTAATAGGGTGGTTTTTCCTGAGCCAGACGCCCCCATGATACTCACGAATTCGCCTTTGGCGATTTTTAAATCCAAACCTTTCAATACTTCTTGCTTATTGAATTTATTTCCGTATGTTTTGTGTAATTTTTGAGCCTCCAAAATGACCATTTCAGCACATCCTTTCTGTTATATCCTCATTATAAAAAGGCTGAGGCAATTCTTCCTTCGATTCAGCGAACAATCAATAAAAGCATGTGACATTTTTGTCACATGCCTGTTATCCTGACAAATTCATTCCGTTGTGGAAAGGTAAGAGTAAAGGAAGTTCCTTTCCCTAATGCTGATTTAACTTCCATTTTAATATGAAGTGAACCGGCAGCCTTCTTTGCCAGATAAAGCCCCATGCCTGTTGCCGCTTTATCATTGTGGAAATCTGTCGAAGTAAATCCTTTCTCAAATATACGAGGAAGGTCTCTTGGAGATATTCCCCGGCCGTTGTCTTTGACTTCAAGAATTGTCATATCACTCCTGATATAGGTTTTTACTAAAATATCAGATTCTGAACTGTATTTGACGGCGTTTGTCAGCAGCTGCCTGATAATAAATGCCAGCCATTTCACATCAGTTAGCACTACAGGAATATCCAAATCTACCTCAAGGCCGATTCCTTTTTGAATGCACCATGACTGAAGGTTTTTAATTTCAGCGTAAATCAGCTCTTCAAGATTAACTTCTTCAATATAAATATCCTTTTCCATGAAAGGAATTTTCCTTTGATGCAGCTGCTGGTCTAGCAGCAAATGGATGCGCAGCCATTCATAGCTTAATTCTTTTTTCAATAAAGGATCTTCAATACGGTCGAACATTAAATGAAGCGCAGACAGGGGAGTTTTTACTTCATGTATCCAGGCTAAGAGGTCATCCTTCTCCTGTTCAAGAGCAAGCTCAGCTTCTTCAGCCGTTTTCTTTAAGTTTAGAGTCTGGAGGATTAGACTATCTGAAACTAATTGCTCAAAAGGACTGGCAGGCGTGGGGAGGCGGGAAAGGTCCAAATCCTCATCCAGCTCCTTCATTCCGTGATAGTATCTTGTCTCCTTCTGGTAGCGAAAGATAAAGAATAAGATAAAAATAATAAATGAGAGAAAAACATAGTAGAACATGGATGCAGCTGCAATGGAGGGGTCAATGTATGTCAGGAATACAACGAGTCCCTGCAGGGTGATAAAAAGAAGAATCCAGCTGCTGCGTTCTTTTATATATAGCTTAAGCATTACTTTTCTCCTCATCCATTGCAAGGTAGCCTTGTCCGACTTTTGTGCTGATTTTGCTGCCAATCCCTAGCTCATCCAATTTTTTGCGCAATCTATTCACATTGACTGTCAGAGTATTATCGCTTATGAATCGTTTGTCATCCCATAAGCTATTAATTATCTCATCGCGGGTGACAATTTGATTCTTTTTTTCTATAAGTAACTTGAGGATCAGGATTTCATTTTTGGTCAGTTCAACCGTCCCAGCCTCATTAGACACAGTATTTTTATCATAATCAATGGTCGCACTGCCCCAAGTCTTCAGTTTGCTGAGAGTAGAATTATAATTATAAACGCGCCGCAATATGGCCTGTATTTTTGCAATAAGTACCTCAAAATGGAAGGGCTTTTGAACAAAGTCATCTGCACCTAGCTGCATGGACATGACCATATCAGTAGGATGATCCCTAGAAGAAAGGAAAATGATAGGGACATTTGAGTGTGACCGGATCATCCTGCACAAATGAAAGCCATCAAACATGGGCAGCTGTATATCTATAATCACTAAATCAGGTTCTATAGCAGTATATGCCTGCATGACCTTGGAAAAATCGGAAATTCCGGATACTTCATATGACCACTGAGTAAGCCGTGCTTTTACTTCATTAAATAAAGAAGCGTCATCTTCTACGAGTAAAATCTTAAACAATACAATGCACCACACTTTTAAGTTTCTCTAGAGTCATTGTAAAGGAAAAATTTTCTATAGGCTAGCTGTTTCCTTTCATGATTGAACAGCCTTCGGGTAAGCTATGGGTAAAACAATAATGAAGGTGATAGCCAATGGGTATAAAAAGTATATTGCTTTGCATGTTCCTGTCCTCTTTTGGTATGGAAACACAAGCAAACAGCCACACCTACTTAGAATATCTATCGTGAAATAGGGTATCAAACAGTTACTAAGGCTGTAAGGGAATTTGAAAATTATTTTTCTGCAGCTGTGAATCTTCCGACCAGACTTCCGCCAGGTGAGTTTACACATTGTTTTGCAAGGTTCAATGATTTTGAAGGAAATGCAAATGATAATCTTGAAGTGACATTTGTATCTGAACGATTCCCTGAGAATCACTATAAAATAGATATACGGCCCAATATCTCAAAGATAAAAGTACCAGCAAACCAAGTGCTCAAGACAGTAGAATTAACAGAGGGCCAAAATGGAACATTCATAAGGGTACCGGGATTTAATGTGCTTGTTTTTGAAAGAGACAATTTGCAGTATATTTTAAGTATCGATAAAAGAATGAGCCAACAGGGAACTGATTTACTAGTGAAAATCGCAGAGTCTTTAGATTGATGGAAGGGTGAGAGAGTGTGATTAAGAATTTTGAAGGGAAAACAGTTATAGTTACTGGGGGCTCCAATGGAATTGGAAAGGGCATAGCCTCTGCATTTGGTAAGCGAGGAGCCATAGTGTGCATAGCAGATAAGGCCGAGGAAGACGGTGAGAAGGCTGTTAAGCAAATTAGGGAACAGGGCGGAAAGGCTTACTTCTATAAAACGGATGTTCGGATTGAAGAGGATATTATCAACATGCTGGAGCAGGTTATGCGGGAATTCGGTAAAATTGATATCCTGATTAATAATGCGGGTGTCTCCAGATTTAAACCGTTATTTGAATTAACAACAGCTGAATGGGAAGACGTTGTCTTTACGAATCTGAGGAGTGTGTTCATAGGTTCCAGGGAAGCTGCCAAAAGGATGGATCAAGGGGGACGAATCATCAACATCGCTTCCACAAGGGCCACAATGTCTGAACCCAACTCTGAAGCATATGCCTCTTCAAAGGGAGGAATTGTTGCACTGACCCATGCACTGGCAGCTTCATTGCAAGAAAAAGGGATTACAGTGAACTGTATCAGTCCAGGATGGATCCAGACAGAGGATTATGATCAACTGCGGGAAAAGGACCACATCCAGCACTGGTCGAACAGGGTGGGGAAACCTGAAGACATTGCAAAAGCATGCATGTACTTATCTGATCAGGATAATGATTTCATCAATGGCCAAAATTTAATTATTGATGGAGGCATGACGAGAAAAATGATTTATGAAGAATAGAAAATAGGGAGCTGCTTATATAGGTGGCTCTCTTGTTTTTTGTCTGCATATTTTTATAAAATAGAGAAAGACAGCACGGAAAATGGGAGAGTAATGATGAAATTCAATAAAAAGAGACCCAAAAGGAAAAAGCAAATCCAGAGAAACTTTAATATCATCATGCTGCTGATTACAGTATTCATAGGCTTTTTTTTGTTTGATAGATTTCTAGATTCCTGGAAACAAGACTTTTCAAAAATCAATTTTGTTCCTGGCCCTTCAATCGGGGCGGTTGCCCAGTACACTCCATTCATCGAGCAGGAACTCCAAAAAGTCGGGCTGGCAGAGCATACTGTTACAGTTGCCGCCCTTATGATGCAGGAAAGCAAAGGGAAGGGCGGCGATCCAATGCAGGCCTCAGAATCGGCCGGTCTTGCCCCAAATACGATACAGGACCCTGAAAAAAGCATCCAGCAAGGAGTAAAGCATTTTCAACGGGCAGTTCAGTACGGTAACCAAAAACAGGTAGATTTTCCGACCGTTATTCAAGCTTATAATATGGGACTTGGCTATATAGATTTCATTTCAAGGAATGGCGGCAAGCATAGTGAGGAGCTGGCAAAGAAATACTCGATGATCCAGGTCGAGAAAAACCCACAAACCTATAATTGCGGCGGAGATGAAAATAATTTTCGCTATCCTTATTGCTATGGTGATTTCACCTACAGCACCAAGGTTGCTAAACATATTGAAACAATTACTGTAACAATGCAGCAAGAAGGAACGACAAAGAGTTCGTTCTGAAATATTGGTTGACTTTTCCAGCGGACAGAATTTATAATCAGCTTATCAATTAGAAGGGAGTGAGTTGACGTAATGCATAAATCAATAAAAATAACCTCGGAAATTAAATGTATGTCACTCGCTCATACGGAGAACTAAGTGCAAAAATTGTTTTGCATTCACATGACATGGCCATGAGGTTTTTTATAATCTCATGGCTTTTTTATGCAGTGCAACATTAAATCCAGGTCTATTTTTATCAAATGAACTGGAGGAAAAGGAAATGATGAAGTTAAGCTCAATGAATAATGTATTACAAACAATCGATGGAAATTGGAGAAGTCCCCTTGCAGAAACCATTCTGGAAAAATGGGGTTATGATCCCGGCTCGGTCTACTATTTCAGGGCAAGCGCCAATTTCTTGTTTATTTTTAAAAGAGAAGGGGAAAACTATTTTCTTAGATTCACCGACGCAAAAGAAAAAAGCATGGCTCACCTGGAAAGTGAAGTGCAAATTCTTGAATCCTTACGAAATGAACCTCTAAAGGTCTCGCTCCCTGTGGCTTCTAGAGATGGCAATCTGATTGAAGTGACAGAGACATCGGCAGGCACCTTTTATTCTGTGGTTTTTGAGGCACTTCCAGGTAAGCAATTTGAAGTTGAAGATTTAGGGTTGAACGGCTTTTACCAATGGGGCAAAGAGCTTGGAAAGCTGCATAACATTTTT
Organism: Mesobacillus sp.; assembly: GCF_057785455.1. Classification (NCBI taxonomy): domain Bacteria; kingdom Bacillati; phylum Bacillota; class Bacilli; order Caryophanales; family Bacillaceae; genus Mesobacillus; species Mesobacillus sp. The sequence goes on along the minus strand of NZ_JBYNSB010000041.1, from coordinate 10,334 downwards.
AAATTGCTGCCTGCGGATATAAAAACAGAGCGGATCACCTATAGAGACCAGCTATCATGGGCAAAAAAATCTTTATCTTTGAGCGAAACTGCTGCCAGAAGTGAATTAACAGTGCTTCAGGATTGGATGGAGAACTTGGAGATAACCGAAGAAAATTTCGGGCTGATCCATTATGATTTTGAATTGGACAATCAGCGCTGGCTGAATGGGGAGATTGGAATATTGGATTTTGATGACTGCATGACACACTGGTATGCAGCCGATATTGCATTTGCTCTTCGCGATCTTTTAAAAACAGAAACCGATTTGACGAACCCAAAGGTTGTTGAGTTTATTAATGGCTACCAGAGCGAATTCCCATTAACCTCTAATATGGTAAAAGAGCTTCCAATGTTTATCAGGCTTCATAATTTGCTGACATTTACGGGGCTGATTGAGACTTTGGACGTTCCGGTGACAGAAGCATTGCCAGAGTCGTTAACCAATTTACGGAGCAAGCTTGAGGCATACAATGAAAATTACCGTCATTCATTGCAACAATAACAGAAATACATGGAACACCAGAATTATTCGGGTGTTTCTTTTTATTGCGATAAGACAATCAGATCCTGATTTTCTGTTTGAGTGGTTCTAATGGGAGACATTACAACAATGCGAGAAAGGCTTTTTCGTATGAATGGTTTTAATAAAGACCATTAGAACAATCCCAGGCCGGATTTTCCAGATGAAAGGTTTTTTTTAAGTAACTTAATAACAATCTGAGTACAGATAACCCGTGAATATCTCTTATGGAGGCCATAAGAAAAAAGTCACTAGCAGGATTTTCACTAATAATTGTTACATAAAGGTTATAACGTAAATAATGATGGAATACTTAAAAAAAAGCAGGAAAAAAGTATTGAGATGGTAAATATATTAGTAATAAATACCTATACTAAATTGCAGGAGGTGTATATGATGTTTGAATATGGAAAAGATATTCCGCTTGAAGGTGCGATTAGTAACCAAACGAATCAGCAAGGTGGAGCAGCTGAAGAGCAAGCAAAGGCTGAGGGTGCTGTTTTCACTTTTGATCACCGCAAGGATATTCCTCTTGATGGGATTAATCGATAAGAAAAGAAAAAAAGCCTGGATGCAGGCTTTTTTTCTTTTACTTAAAATTGCTTGGCAAATTCGTTTGCACGCTGGATCGCTTGTTGCTTAATCTCTTGTGCCTTGTCTGGCATTGCAGCCATACCTTCAATGGCGATTGTCTCAACATCTGTAACTCCCATAAAAGCCAAAACCGCACGCAAGTAACGGTCGCCAAATTCCAGATCCTTGGCAGGTCCTTCAGAATAAATGCCGCCGCGTGCCTGAATATGGAGAGCTTTTTTTCCATTGAGCAAGCCGACAGGTCCTTCTGCTGTATATTTGAAGGTCTTACCCGCGATAGCGATATTATCGATGTACATTTTCAGCTTTGGAGGGAAGATGAAATTCCAAAGTGGCGTGGCGAAAATGTATTTGTCACCGGCAATAAACTGTTCTGTTAGCTGATTTATCGCGCTAACCTTGTGTTTTTCATCATCGTTCAGCTGATCGAATGCTGTTCCCTGCTGAAGTTTTCCCCAGCCGCTGAATACATCTGTATCGATATATGGAACATCCATTTTGTAAAGGTCAAGTCGAATGACCTCATCGTTTGGATTATTTTCACGATAAGCTTTGATGAATTCCTCGCCAACTGACAAACTGAAGGATTCGTCAACTGATTTTGGGTTCGCAGTAATATATAGTACAGTAGCCATTCTTTCTTTTCATCCTTTCTCTATCTGATTAACAATGTTATATTCCCCAGAAATAGAAAAAGTATGCCTGTTTTCTGAAATATTTACCAACCATATAGAATCATTCTCTTAACTCGTGACTTTCAATTGGAAGATATTTATAATGAAAAGTAAGAAAGTTTTGAATTCGACATAATTAGTGGACTTTTGCAGCATCATTAGACAAACGAAGACTGAGTGTTTTCCTATAATTAAGACAAAAGCTTGTCTGCAGAGGAGGGGATCAAATTGAGATCCTATCAGCTTTATTTAATCGAAGATGAATTTGCCTCCCATTATTTCGGAAGAGAACGGATGTTTTATCAGTTATTTTTAGAATACAGCAAAGCAAATGGTGACTTGAAATCAATTATATCTAAACAGGTAGAGTTTGTTACAAAGCCAATTCCTGTTCTGCGAATCCACCAGCTGTTGCATCAACAGCTTTCCAAAACGAAAGGATTTAAGATTGAGGATGGAAAATACGTTTACGAGAATAAGAAAACATCGACTACGGCTATATTAAGGGTGAATGAAAGATGGCTAGAAATTGACTCCCAGGGTCAGGTAGATGCGGAAACGATTTTTTTTGAAATCCTGCGAAAGTGTGAAAGCTCATTCCTGGCAATCGACCTGCAATCAAGTAAATATGGTTGGTTAAAGCCTATTAAAGAGAGGAAGTATGTTTAGTATAGTTAAATTCGGACTTAAAATGGCCAGAAATAATTTTTGGTCATTCTTTTCATGATAATAATCGAAAAGTTTGCGGAAAATAGGTTAAATAATAGAGAAAAAAATCAGCAGATATTGTATAATAGCTGATGGTTTAGTACACTGTATGTTAGACAACTTGAAGGAGGAAGTTTTTATGTGGACTTATATTCTAGTCGGTATACTGACACTGATTGTCGGTGTAGCACTAGGATTTTTCATTGCTCGTAAATACATGGAGAGCTACCTTAAGAAAAATCCGCCAATCAATGAACAAATGCTAAAAATGATGATGATGCAAATGGGAATGAAACCATCCCAGAAGAAAATCAATCAAATGATGTCAGCTATGAACAAGCAGACAGGTAAATAATAGAGGACAAGCACTCATCCTGGGGATGGGTGCTTTTTCATTTCTGGGAGCAGAATAGCTTGTTTTCAGAGGTTTAATCAAAGTCCGAATGGAAAATTGGTGTATCTGATTACCCTTTAGCTAAAAACAAAGACAACATAATTTTTTATTTCATGTTCAGTTAATACGTATTATGGTATTATCTGTTTACCGGTTTGAAGCTGGAATTAACCATTAAGCAGGCAGGAACGGGGAGTGGAAAATGGGGAATAGGGTTGGGGAAGATGCAGCACAAAAGGTTGGCCCTGAATGGGTACAGGGATATATTGACTCAATTGAAAAAAGAACAGCCTTATATAAAAGAACATTATTTGTTGTAGTATTATCTCAGATCTTTGGCGGTGCCGGGCTGGCTGCAGGCATTACAGTTGGTGCGCTCCTGGCGAAAGATATGCTGGGCGGAGATAGCGCTGCCGGTCTGCCAACGGCTTTGTTTACCTTGGGGTCAGCGGGAGCAGCACTTATTGTTGGACGGCTTTCTCAAAGATGGGGCAGGCGCACTGGATTGGCATCAGGTTTTTTGGCTGGTGGACTAGGAGCAATAGGGGTCATAATTGCTGCAGTTACTAATAATTTCTATCTGCTGTTCGCTTCCTTGCTAATCTACGGTGCAGGAAGTGCGACAAATTTACAGGCTCGATACGCAGGGACCGACCTTGCTGACGCGAAGCAGCGGGCAACTGCGGTCAGTATTGCAATGGTCTCTACAACCTTCGGCGCTGTAGCAGGCCCGAATCTGATTGAAGTGATGGGGGAGTTTGCACGTGCTTTTGGAGTCCCTCCGCTTGCCGGCCCATTTTTTCTGGCGGCGGCCGCTTATCTGGCAGCAGGCCTGGTGCTGTTATTTTTCCTGCGGCCTGATCCATATGTTGTCGCAAGGGCAATTGCCATTGCAGAGAGAAATTCAGGTAATATTAACGCAGCTAACAGCATTGAAAATACAGTGGCAAATAAAAAAGGGATTGCTGTCGCGGCCCTTGTCATGGTCCTGACACAGCTGGTCATGGTTGCGATCATGACTATGACCCCCGTGCATATGGGTAAGCATGGTCACGGGTTGAGCGAAGTAGGAATGATTATTGGTTTCCACGTAGGTGCGATGTATCTTCCTTCATTATTGACAGGGATTTTGGTCGATAAAATTGGGAGAACCGTAATGGCAATTGCGTCTGGAGTAACACTATTGGCTTCCGGGTTACTGGCTGCAATGGCTCCTGGCGAGTCAATGCTGCTCTTGACCATTGCCTTGATTTTATTGGGATTAGGATGGAACTTTGGGCTGATCAGCGGAACTGCTTTGCTTGTTGATGCGACAAATGCAACAAACAGGGCGAAAATGCAAGGTACAGTCGATGTCCTTGTTGCTTTATCTGGTGCCACTGGAGGAATCCTTTCGGGGATGGTCGTCGCACATTCAAGCTATGCTTTTCTTTCGATCGCAGGAGGTATACTCTCCCTGATGTTAATTCCCTTTGTTGTTTGGACACATAAGAAGAGTACTTAAAAAATGTATGTGATTTAAGCCTGGGATCCTTCCCAGGCTTTTTTAAGATTAAGGGTCAAGTATTTCGATTAATTAAGGTTAAGGAGTTCTTATCCAGCAGGTTAATGAATGCAAGGTGGACAACTAATGCAAAACTTTTCTTTATTGGCGGGGTAATCACTACCCTGCAGGCTGGTTTTAGAAAATAAAAACAAAGTAAAAAAGGCATTGTAGATTATCAATGCCTTTTTTGCGATTAATCAAGAAGCGATTTAATTTGTGATAGGACATCCCGGGGACTGAAGGGCTTCATAATGTAGGCATTTGCCCCTAATTCGTTCCCGCGCTGCAGGTCCTGGGCTTCACCCTTGGCAGATAGCATGATGACCGGTGTATTGGAGGTTTTCCTCAGCTCTTCGAGTACAGAGAAACCATTCTTTCCCGGCATAAGTATGTCTAATATGATCAAGTCATATTGTTCGCTAAGCGCTTTATCGAGAGCGTCATTTCCGTTTGCTGTCAGTTCGACTTGAAACGAGTCACGCTCTAGATATAATTTTAATAAATTGGCTATTCTTAGTTCGTCCTCGGCAACCAGAACTTTCTTCCCCATTTTCTCCCCCTGCTTTTTTAATTAATAGTATACACTATGTTCGGGTTGTTTAACTTAGATTTATTCTGCGGTGATGGATGAGGGATTCACAAAGTACAAAAGTACTTTTTTTATTGCAATAAATTTTAAGCCATGCTAAGATGTGACCTATATAAAATTAATTCATACTATACTTATAGGAATTATATAAATTAAAATTGGAGTGAACATTATGGGAAGAGAGTTTATTCCTTTATTTGATGATTGGGCAGAGAATTATGATGATTCCGTATCCGGAAACGATGAACAATACAAAGAAGTATTTGAAGATTATGATAGAATATTAGAAGCCGTGGCTTATAAATCGAAAGGGAGGGTTATTGAATTTGGTGTAGGCACCGGAAACTTGACTGAAAAGCTGATTGCTGCTGGAAGAGAAGTAATCGCGGTTGAACCGTCAAAGGTCATGAGAGAAAAGACAAAAGCCAGGTTTTTGAATCTCCAGTTAATTGATGGGGATTTTCTGAATTTTCCTGAGCTTCCGGCTAAGGTCGATTCAGTTGTCAGCACATATGCATTTCATCATTTGACCGATCAGGAAAAAAACGATGCCATCAGACTTTATTCTGGTTTGCTAACTGAGTCTGGTAAAATTGTTTTCGCTGACACGGCCTTCAAAGATGAGAATGACAAGCGAGAGCGGCACAGGATTGTTAATGAGCAAGGATATGAAAAACTGCTCGAGGATCTTCAAAGAGAGTATTACACAACCCTTGAAGTATTAGAACAGATTTTTATTGAAAATGGCTTTCATGTCAGCTTTGAAAAAATGAATACGTATGTATGGCTGATAGAGGCTGAAAAGAAAAGAGAAATATAGATTCGATTGGAGTGTAGCAGCAATGCGTGTAGGAATAATCGGTGCAATGGATGAAGAAGTGGATTTGCTTCGCAGTAAACTTGAAGACCGGGAAGATTTGATTCTGGCCGGAACTGAATTTTATTCAGGCAAGATAGAAAGTTTAGAAGTTGTTCTGCTGAAGTCTGGAATTGGAAAAGTGAACGCAGCAATGGGAACGACATTGCTAATTGATAAATTTCAGCCAGATTTGATTATTAATACTGGATCTGCTGGAGGTTTTCACAGCGAGCTCAATGTTGGGGATGTCGTGATTTCATCCGCAGTCACCCATCATGATGTGGATGTAACAGTGTTTGGCTATGAATATGGCCAAGTTCCAAGAATGCCGGCATATTATATTCCGGATGAAAAATTGGTTTCAATTGCTGAAAAAAGTGCAGCAAGCATAGATGGAATCCAGGTAGTGCAAGGCTTGATTGCTTCTGGTGACTCATTCATGAGTGATCATGACCGTGTGGAATTCATTAGAACGAAGCTTCCGAACCTTTACGCGGCTGAAATGGAAGCGGCAGCGATTGCCCAGGTTGCCCATCAATTTGAAGTGCCATTTGTGATTATCCGGTCATTATCCGATATAGCAGGAAAAGACTCAAATGTTTCCTTTGACCAGTTTCTTGAAACAGCTGCAAAAAATTCTGCAGAACTTATTCTGCTAATGCTTGAGGAGTTGAAATAATATGGTGAAAAAAATGAATGTTGAAAGCTTCAATCTTGATCATACAAAGGTAGCTGCACCTTATGTCCGTCTTGCCGGAACAACAAAGGGAGCAAATGGAGATGTGATCCACAAGTATGATATCCGTTTCTGCCAGCCAAATCAGGAACATATGGAAATGCCTGGTTTGCATTCACTAGAGCATCTTATGGCTGAAAATATCCGAAACCACCATGACACAGTCGTTGATATCAGTCCAATGGGCTGCCAGACTGGCTTCTATTTGTCTGTGATCAATCATGACGATTATGACAATATACTGGAAGTTCTTGAAAAAACATTACAGGATGTACTCGAAGCAGATGAGGTGCCAGCCTGCAATGAAATTCAATGCGGATGGGCAGCAAGCCACAGCCTTGAAGGAGCAAAAGAAATAGCAGCAAAGATGCTGGCCAAGAAGGATGAATGGCGCCAGGTGTTTGCTGAATAAGGAGAGAAATCAGATGGCGGTATACAGCAGTATACATGAAATTATTGGGCAGACACCATTGCTGGAGATAACCCAATTTCAGCTGCCTAACCAAGTTCGTATATTTGCCAAACTGGAATATTTGAATCCGGGCGGGAGTATTAAAGACCGCCTGGGTTTGGAATTGATTCATGAAGCATTGCGAACTGGGAAGCTTCAGGCCGGTGGCACCATTATTGAACCAACAGCTGGAAATACAGGAATCGGCCTTGCCTTAGCAGCCATTTCCCAAAATCTTAAGGTCATTTTTGTTGTTCCTGAAAAATTCAGTATTGAAAAACAAGAGATCATGAAGGCATTAGGTGCTGAAATTATCCATACCCCTACCTCTGAAGGAATGGAAGGAGCAATCAAAAAGACGAACAATCTTCTAAAATCCATATCCAATTCTTATTCCCCCTCCCAATTCTCCAATCCTGCTAACCCGGAAGTCTACTATAAAACGCTCGGACCGGAGATTTGGAACGACATGCAGGGTGATATTTACGCCTTTGTCGCAGGAGCAGGTACGGGCGGGACTTTTATGGGCACTTCGAAATTCCTTAAGGAACAAAATCAGTCCATAAAAACAGTCATCGTTGAACCGGAAGGCTCTATTCTTAATGGAGGCAATCCTGGTCCCCATAAAACAGAAGGAATCGGAATGGAGTTCCTTCCTGCCTATATGGATCCTTCTTACTTTGATAAAATCCATACCATTTCCGACCACGATGCATTTAAAACCGTAAAGGATTTAGCGAGAAAAGAAGGGGTCCTGGCGGGCAGTTCATCTGGAGCGGCCCTTTACGCTGCATTGATTGAAGCAGAATGCGCCCCAAAAGGCGCAAAAATCGTAACCGTTTTTCCGGATGGAAGCGATCGTTATATAAGCAAAAAAATATATGAAGGAGGCATTTAATAATGAAGCGAAAAACAAAAATGATACATGGCGGAATACCTGGAGATAAAACGACAGGTGCCGTTTCTTTCCCTATTTATCAAGTTAGCACCTATAAGCAGGATGAAGTTGGAGTCCACAAAGGCTACGAATACTCCAGAACCGGCAACCCAACGCGTTTTGCGCTGGAGGAGCTGATTAAGGATCTCGAGGAAGGGGAGAGAGGATTTGCCTTTGGGTCAGGTATGGCTGCGATCACTGCAGTCATGATGCTCTTCAGCTCAGGTGACCATGTCATTTTGAATGATGATGTCTATGGCGGAACCTACCGGATAATGAACAAGGTCCTTAACAGAATCGGGATACAATCCAGCTTTGTAGATACTACAGACCTTGATGCTATCAAAGACGCAATCAAGCCAAATACGAAAGCTTTATATATCGAGACACCAACCAATCCATTGTTAAAGGTGACTGACATTAAGTCAGCGGCACAATTGGCAAAAGAACATGGGCTGCTGACGATTGTTGACAATACCTTCAGTACTCCTTACTGGCAGACACCATTGACTCTGGGGGCAGATGTTGTCCTTCATTCAGCCACCAAATATCTCGGAGGACACAGCGATGTTGTGGCAGGCTTAGTTGTCGTCAATAATGAAAAGTTAGCCGATGACTTACACTTTGTCCAAAACTCCACTGGGGGAATTTTAGGGCCACAGGATTCCTGGCTGCTCATAAGAGGCATAAAAACGTTAGGACTTCGAATGGAGGCGCATGAAGCCAATACTTTGAAAATCGTCGAGTTCCTTTCTGCCCACAAAGCAGTGGACAAAGTCTATTATCCTGGCCTGGAATCTCATCCACAGCATGCTATCGCAAAAACACAGGCAGACGGTTTTGGTGGAATGGTAAGCTTCGATGTCGGCAGTGCTGAAAAAGCAGCTGAAGTTCTCAGCAAGGTCAAATACTTCACCCTTGCTGAAAGTCTTGGTGCAGTGGAAAGTTTGATATCTGTTCCGGCCAAGATGACCCATGCTTCCATTCCCGCTGAAAGACGGGCAGAATTGGGAATTAACGATGGATTGATCAGAATATCCGTAGGCATAGAAGATGTCGAGGATTTAATAGACGATTTGCAGAATGCACTTCAATAAAAAAATCAGCTCCTGATAATCAGGGGCTGATTTTTTGTAGATTCAAACAAGACTGATGGCTATTTTAGTTATTGTCATTGTCGTTGTTGTTATCATCTTCTTTTTCTTTCTTCAATACTTTTCCTGTCTTCGCATCAATTTCCACTTCGTACATAGCATCTGGTGCCTTAATATACACTTCGTATTTTTGGACCCCGTTTTCAGTTTCCAATTCAACTTTATGTACAGTACCAGCAACTTCTTTTAAGGCGATTTCCTTTGCTTGAACTTCAGTGATCTGATTCTGGGCACTTTCTCCAGAACCCTCATTAATCACCTCTGCTTGAATCATCCCTGAATTCATAAGCATAAAAAATGCAGCTGCCACAGCTATTGAGAAATTTTTCATATTAACCCTCCTTTCACTTTTTTAATTTGCATTATAACAGGAAGAAATATGCAATTAAATTATAAATTAAGTCGGTAGAACTAGAGGGATTGGATTTACAAAATTGATTAAGTGTGGAGCCGGGAAGGTTTTCTTAAGGAACAAGGAATCTTCAAGAAGATTAATGACTTTAGTAACTTTTATAAGGACCACCAATGGTTAGAAATTTAGTGGTGGAATGTCCTAATAGACTTTATAAGGATCTTCCAGGATGAATTTTTGGTGCTGGAGGGTCTTATTAGCCTTTTTTAGAACCATCTGCGGTTAGCAATATAGAGGTGGAAGGTCCTAATAGCCATCATTAGAACCTTCCATGAGGGATTTTTTTTGTTCGAAGGTCTTAAGAGCCTTTATTAGAACCATCTTTGGTTGGAAATTAAGAAGGGAAGGTCCTAATAGCCATTAAGGACCAACCACTAGGAATTTTTGGTGCTGGAAGGTCTTAATAGCTTTTGAAATGCAAACCCGCGTAAGAAAAAAATTATAAGGATAAAGCAATAAGGTTCTTCTTTTAAAAATAGGCTCTGTTAAAGCTTAATGTTGATTTTAACTCCTGTTGCTCTTCGTTCCAGGCGCGTAGACTCCTTCGGGATGAAGCGGGCAGGTGAGACCCCGGTAGAAATGGCCCGAAAAGAAAGGGGCCATTTTACCTCGCAGAAGCGAAGCGACGAGGAGGCTCACCGCACGCCCCAAGAAAAATTTGCTCTTGAAAAAGCCGGCAATTGGGCTTTTTCATAATTTTTCAGAGGAAAGCGAAGCGC
>NZ_JBYNSB010000040.1:0-38484 GCF_057785455.1 Mesobacillus sp. | reverse complement strand
GGCTTCTTCTGGAATACTTTCGACCAAATGGTGGATGGAGAATGCAATATCATTTTCTTGTAATTTAATGGCTAAATCTAAAGGTAAAACTATTTGATTCATGTTATAATCTTTAAACATAAGGACCCTTCTTTCTGATTGAATTTTGTGTGGTAACTTTATTTTATCAGAAGGGGTCCTTATTTCTATTTAATAAATAATCAAAAGCCGGTGAAATTTTACTTGTCGTAAAATTTCACCGGCTTTTTCATCTCAGAGGTGGGTTTTGTCCCAGCCTCTTTTTCTTTGTAAAATAAATTGTAAAAGTATAAAAGGTATTGGATAATTTTATCTAGATTGAAGGGAGGATACAGGGTATGGACGCTTCGTTTAACAGTTTTTTTAACTCTTATATTCAAAGCTGGAAAAATTCATCATTAGGTGATATGCAAGAGATCATTTCTCCAAATTATCAGGCAAGGGAAATATCAGCAGGTAAAATACTTGATTTTGGTTATGAAGATTCTATCAGAGGGTGGGAGCAGGGCTTCAAATTCGTTAAGGAGAACAATGGTGAATGGAAATTGAACATACATTCCATTTTACCACTAAGAGAAAACGAAGTATTGGCCATCGTATCAGCAGAACTGATCATTAACAAGCAGCCACTGGAAACAGGAAGCTTATTCTTCCAAACCTTTACCAATGACTTCGGCTGGAGACTAATCAGAAGCTATATTGAAACAGGAATTTCAATCGAAAAACTCGCTGTGGTAAGGTACAATTAGTTAGGCTGAACTTAAATCAGAAGCAAATTGCCTCGAGAAGGACTTCAAAGACTTAAAGACATACATAGAATTATAGCCAATATGAAACAGCATGAAATGGATTTTCAGGCGGCAGGGGGGAAAGCATGAAGCTCGTTTTTAAGGTAATTTTCATCATCATAGGAACTCTATCAATTGCCCTGGGAATGATAGGGATTGTTGTCCCCCTTTTGCCTACAACGCCTCTCATCCTGCTTGGGGCATTCTGCTATGTGAAATCATCAGATAAACTTTACCAACTGCTGATACGGAACAAATGGCTTGGCAGATATATTCAGGATTTCCGCGAAAAGAACGGAATAACGAAAAAAAATAAGATTATAAGTCTTATTATGATGTGGCTGTCCATTTGCGCTACGATTATAATATTGGATGTTGGCTTCCTGATCGGTGCAATCCTGGTCATTGTCGCAGTCTCAGTCAGCGCCTACATTTTATCCTTTAATACTCTTTGACAGGAACATGAAAGGGAATCACCATGTATGAATTCAAGCATGAACAAGAACGGAAAGAAAAAATAGTAAAAGGGTATATCTATTTATATTTTTTCATTTTCCTGGCAACATTTTTATATACCTTATTCACAAAAGACATATCTATCCAGCATATAGCCGGCTTCCTTTTTCAGTTGTTCATTTTTTTCCTTGCCCTAAAAAGAAAGCCGTGGGGCATCTTCATGATAAAGTTATTTGTCTGGATGAATATCATCATTCTTTTCCTTATGGGTACAAGTTTTATTTTTAACATATAAGAGTGATTTACTCACCATGAATCAGGATTATTTCAACAGTGAACTCGCTTCCTCTGTAACAATGAATTTTAAAAATGCTTCTATGGACCCGACATACTTTTTTACACCTTCTATATGGTAAAAAGTACTGGTCAGGCTGTAATCTTCAAAATCCTCCTTTTTTGAAGAATATAAATAAACTGTTTTTCCCAGCCCAAGGGCAATCCCCATTTCAATATGGCTGCCTTTTCCTCCGGGAAGTAAAATCACTAGAATATCAGAGACTGCAACAGCCTTTTTTTCACTCTCCCCGATGTCTGCAAGTAATTCAATTGAATCTGCCCGATTGTTTTTAGTCCAATCATATGTATGGCAAAATCCGTGATTTTGCAGAAATTTTGATACTATGCGAACATTCTCGATATTACTGAAGCTTGAAGCTACATAAAACTTCATATCCCCATCCTCCTCAACATATATAGATATTTTACCATTAACAATCAAGCAGACAACTTTCTTAGAAGGAGACTTTTAAACCTAAACCGAATATATATTTCTATACAAAAAGTAAAGGGGTGCTGACTTGATTAAAACAAAAACGAAACATGAAATGATTTCGTGGGGTAAATCACTGGCTTTAGCGCTATTCACTTCTTTTCTGATCAGGACATTCCTGTTAGCTCCATATACAGTGGAAGGCGCCTCGATGGAACCTACATTACATAATCACGAGAAAATCCTCGTTAACAAGTTCAATTCTGCTGGAAATGTTAAATATGGAGAAATAGTCATAATTAAAGGCAAGCAAGAAAACTATGTTAAAAGAATCATTGGCCTGCCTGGTGATACCGTGGAGATGAAGAATGATGAATTATTTGTTAATGGCAAAAGTATGAATGAAACCTATCTAAGTGAAAACAGGAAAATCGCCATTTCGAGCGGGATAAAATTGACAGGCGATTTTGGACCTCTTTCGGTTCCAAATGGAAAGTTCTTTGTTATGGGCGATAATCGGCTGCATAGCATGGACAGCAGGAATGGATTAGGGTTTATCCAGAAGAGCAGCATCATAGGCAAAAGCGGAGTCGTTTTCTTTCCTTTTAAAAACGTACGCTCCTTAGAGTAAAGAGAAGCATGAACAATAAACATAGAGAGATGGCTGATGAGGATGATTGAGAAATTCCAAATAAAAATGAAAGCTTTCAATGAAGACAGAATGATCCGGGTGTTACTGCCTGAAAACTATCATCAAAAATTAAAGAAATATCCAGTCCTCTATATGCATGATGGACAAAATGCTTTTAATGATGACGAGGCAATCGGAGGCCATTCTCTTAAATTAGAGGATTTCATTAAGAAAAACAAAATTGAACTTATTGTAGTAGCAATTGATCAAAATAGCCAAGAGCGGCTGAACGAGTACTGTCCATGGAAAAATGGTGAATATAGTAAAAAACTTCTTGGTAAAATTGATCCAACTGGTGGAAAAGGAAAGGAATATGTCGATTTTATCGTCAATGAGTTGAAGCCTTTTATAGACGAAAAATTCAGAACCACTGTGGATCAAACATTTATGGCAGGTATTTCACTTGGAGGTTTAATATCCACTTACGCTGCCTGTGCATATCCGCATATTTTTCGTAATATTGCTGTTATATCGTCTGCATTTTTCCGAAATCAGGAAGAAATAGAAAAGCTGCTGAAAAGTAGTGACTTAAGTCAGCTGGAACAATTTTATCTCGACGCTGGGACAGCTGAAAGTAAAAATGATCCAAGTGTAAGCAAGGGTTTTCTTGAATCAAATCAAGCTATATATGAAATTTTGAAAGATAAAAAAATAAATGTGAAATTCAATATCATTGAAGGAGGCCAGCATCATTATCTTGAATTCAGGAAAAGGGTTCCCGATATCATCAGCTACTTTTGTCAGTAAATCACTTTTAATATGACAGGAAGACTACTAAACCTTGACCCTTTTCATTTTCAGATTTATAATCGTCTCGCATTCCGTAAGGATCGGTTTCTATTTAGTTTTATGCTAGCTGCCAGGGATAGCAAGTGTGTTGAGGTAATTTAAAGAGCTTCTAGATGCCATAAAGGACGAAATATCGCGGGCGGAGGTAAACTATAGTGCTTCTAGTTGACCTGCAGAACGAAAAATTGCGAGTAGAGGTAATCTATTAGCCTTTTAGTTAACCAGCAGATCAAAAAACACAAATTTTAATAGGAAACATATTTTCCATGGAGGAGAATGTGAAAATAACATTAAAGGTTTCACCCAGAGGAGGATTATGATGTTTGAACATTTTGAAGTAGAAATACCTGCACTCAATCGATTGAAGAAGGTGAGGGTGTACCTGCCAAAACAATATAAAGAACAGCCTGATAAATATTACCCCGTTCTTTATATGCATGATGGCCAAAACTTATACCGTGATGAGGATGCTGGTTATGGCATGTCCTGGGGGATTTCTGACTATCTCGATAATAGTGATTTGGAAATGATCGTCGTTGGAATTGACTGCAATGAAGGATATAAAAGGCTTGATGAATACTCTCCATGGGCAAGCTCGGAAATGAGGAATATATTCGCACCAGAACTTGATGGAGTGGGCGGTGAAGGGAAGGAATATATTGAATTCATTGTTCACCAGTTAAAACCATTGATCGATGAAAAATATAGGACGATTCCTGATGAGACTTCAATGGCAGGCAGCTCAATGGGCGGTTTGATATCTACATATGCAGCATGTAAATATCCTGACATTTTCAAACGAGTAGCTTCTGTTTCTTCAGCATACTGGTTCGCGCAGGAAGAAATTGAAGCTTTGATCAGGGAAAGCGATCTATCATCAATCCAGAAATTTTATCTGGACGTTGGGACAAATGAATCATCAGGTTCAATTGACAGCCAGCGGTATATTGATTCAAGTGAATCTGTTTTCGCGCTGCTGAAGGAAAAAGTAAGGGATGTTCAATTTGTCATTGCTGAAGGTGCCGTCCATAATGAACTGGCCTGGCGTGAAAGAATCCCTGCCATTTTCAGCTTTTTATATAAATAGCCTGATGTCATACCCATATAAATAAAAGTAAAAGGACCAATTCGAAAAATTGGTCCTTTGCTAATTCGTTAAACTCCGACAAAATATTGTTCCTTGCGATATGCAACTGCATCCATTGTTGCAATAAGTTCTCCGGCGCTTTCAATCTTAATTTTATACCAGGCTGTGCGGTAATTCTTTTTCTCCTCGGCAGCCGAAGCTGTTACAATGGATCCTGGCTGACCGGGAGCCATAAAATTCATTGTTGTGCTCAGCCCGACGGAAACCCTGCCATATGAATTGCACGCTGCTTGAAAAGCAAAGTCAGCAATAGCAAAAGTGACTGCCCCATGAAGGGTTCCGTGCATATTCAGCATATGGCTCAATACTTCCATCTCTGCCACGGCAGAACCTTCTCCGAGCTCAATTAGTCTGATTCCAAGTGAAGCTGCATAGGAATCCTTTTCGAGAATCGAAATAATTTCATCCTTGTACTTTTGATGAATCTCCCTATCCTTCAATTTTATAACCTCCCCATTTTTGAACATCTTCGTGAAAGGAATGGGGAATTCCTCTATATAAATAGCAAATTATTTGGCTGTATTATTTTGAAGTTATGATTTCTTGATGGAGTGAAGAGGCAATGGCCGCAAAATAATCTTGATGGACCGAGGCATAAGGAAGTCGTGCTGCGCTTTTTTTAACCAGTTGAACATTGCTTTACCGCCAACTGAATTGGCTGAATGAATTGTAATCCTGTCAGCAAAGAGGTGTTCTTCTACCATAATCTTAACTAACAAAAAACCATTTCTCGTATGACTGACAAGGTCGTGATCTAAGGACAGATGGTCAATTTTACAATTCCTCAAAAGGAGGAGACATTCATCAATAGTTTCTACAAGGACATATCCATCTGGCGGTTTTCTGTAGTCATCCATGAAAACACTGATTTTCTCCATTTCTTGCTCTCCTTCCCTAAATAGGGGGTGACTAAGAAAAGTCGAATGGCCCTTGTAAGATGTATTTCCTTAAGCCTAACACATTAATTGACATAAAGGGACATTATCGACTTGGGAAATCCCACAAAATTTTTCTTGATCCTCCATTTTATGTCATATTTCTAATAGATATACCTTTTATAAAGATAAAACATTATATAGTCTTCGAGGAACTACTAGCATAACTCTGATTTATTCAGAAGTCTGAACCCGACACAAGTCGGTTAAAATTTATGAAGACACCGTAAATTACATATTACGGTGTCTTATTTCTTATCAAGACATCAAATAAAATCCTGGGCTTGAAGAGACTAACCGGGTGCGCTTTTAAATGCAGGACGTTCATGAAATGCCGGTAAACGCGTTCATTGTGAGTACATGCATGCACAACTTTTTTTACCGACCATTGAAGAAGTGGAAGCCACACAGGTTTTTTCCCGGTCGTCGATTTAAACCTGTAATCCTCTGTCAAGGCAATTAACCAGGGAATTTCAAGTATCCTGCTGAGTTTACGGTAATATTTGAGAGTCAGCTTTTTCTTGTCGCTGTACTTACTCAGCAGCTCTCTTAAAGCGATTGCTTCCATTGCCGCTATGCTCATTCCCTGAGCAAAAGCAGGGTCTATCCGGCATATGGCATCCCCGATGACAAGCAATCCATTGGGGATTTGAGCCATTTTTTCATAATGATATCTACGGAGTGCCGGGAAACGATAAACCTTTACTTCGGATTCTGCTTTGCCATACTTTATTGCTTCATACAAGATGGGCTGATCAAGGGTTTTGGCATATTCTAAAAAAGCATCGTGCACAAGCGGTACTTCATTTACACCATACCCCAGAAGTGTAACAAGGAATTCACCGCCTTCAATCGGTGAAATGCTGCCTCCGCGCGGCATTGCAGGAGGATTAGGATAAATAAGGAGACTATGCCAATCATATTTATCCTTAGCCAGTTTTTTATAAACCCTGCTCGCGTAAAACAAATCAATTTTCACTTGTGACTTCTTCGGCCTGCTGAACCCCAGATCCTCAAGCCATGGAGGGGTAAGCGACCCGGCGCCGGATGCATCGATTATTAAATCTCCAAGCATTTCGAATCCATTTCCATCTGATTTTTCAAGCTGTATTCCTTTAAGCTCACTTGGGCCTTTTAAGATTAGGCCTTTTACCTTGAAGCCACTGTAAAATTTTATATTTGTATACTGTCCAAGCCTCCGGTGGACATGCCACTCCAGAAAAGGACGGCTTTGCTGTACAATCGTTACATCAGAGGTATACTTGATTTTTTGGCAGCCATGGTGGAACCAGGTGATATCTCCGGCAAAATCCGAACTGGTTGAGCCATCACTTACCATCTCAGCAATAATGCCTGGAAAAAGCTCCTCAAGAATCTCTTCGCCTCTTTTTAGCAAGACATGTCCCTGCGAGCTTTGTGGCACACTTCCTCGGGGGAGGCTTTTATCCGGTGGCATTTCTTTTTCTACAATAACCACTTCCTTAAAAAATTCGGAAAGCACTCTGGCTGCGAGTTTTCCTGCAATACTGCCTCCAATTACAATTGCTCTTTTTCCTGAATAGTTTCTTGATGACATTCTTTCAACCCCCGGACTCCACCTATCAAAATGCACTAGCATTATAGTTAAAAAATTTTTATTATTACATAATAAGAACAATTCTACCTAATGGGGTGTGGAAATGAAAGACATTCAGGAATTCATGAAAGAATATCACTTAGATATGAACTGGGAAATCAATAAAGAGAACTATGAAAAAAGCCGGGAATCCCTGCTGAATAATTATTTACTATTGACGACAGAAGTTGCTGAAGTTGCTGAAGAATTGAGGAAGGCATTCAACCTGACACAGAAGGATATCATGGCTGGGATGGACAAGGAAACAGCATTTGAAAGCGCAAAAAAACATGTAAAAGATAACATTGGCAAAGAACTTGCGGATTGCCTTGCTTATTTAATTAAGTTTTACAATTACTTTGACATCGATCTGGAAGAAAGTTTCTTTGAAAAAATGGCAGAGGTAAAAGCAAGGAAGAATAAAGATTTATAGACATTAGTCACTTCTGTGGAAAAAATGATATATTCAATAAGAAATTATGTGGATGGAATAGGAGATTTAATTATGATGGAACACCTATATGATAAGATGTTAAACGTGAAAACCACTGGTGAACAGAAGGGTTTCCATAAATCTCTTCATTACCATAAATACGAACCAACTCCCTATAGCGCTATGGACTTATTTTACAAACAATATAAATTGGATTCAAAGGATAGAATTGTCGATTTCGGGGCTGGAAAGGGGAGACTGAATTTCTTTTCCAATTATCTTTTTAACGTTAGCGCTGTCGGCGTCGAAATGGATGAGGCTTTTTTCCATGAGGCACTGGAAAACAAAGAGCATTATTTGAAGAACTACAGAAATAGACGAGAAAAAATCCAGTTTATCTGCTGTCTGGCTGAGGAATATGAAATCAGCCCTGCAGAAAATCGCTTTTACTTCTTTAACCCTTTTTCCGTCCAGATCTTTATGAATGTACTCAAAAATATTATGAGGTCAGTCGAAAAAAATTATAGGGAAGTAGATGTCATATTATATTACCCATCTGAGGATTATATCTTTTTCCTCGAAACACAAACTCCGTTTACACTGGTAAAAGAGATTATTCTGCCAGACAAAAATCCCCATGAACGCTTTCTGGTTTATCGGCTGTCATATTAATATTCATCCGCGGGAGAGATTATAAGTTTAGGCTCTTTCAAACCTGGGAGTAGTATTTTTTAAACGCTGTTGATTGTAGTGGAAGGTGCGTAGGCTCCTTCAGGATTCAGCGGGCAGGTGAGACCCCGGCAGAAATTAAGAAGCTGCAAGCCATCAAGCTAAAAAGCAACTGTGTATTACAGCCAGCAAGTTTCTTTATTAATTTTAAATTTTAATCTCTTTGAAGGAATCTAACTCTTTTTACAGAACCTTATATAAGGCATAAGGAAGAGGGAGGACTAACTATGGAAGAGAAAGTAGTAAATGCCATCCAGGATGAGTATCCTGAAGATTTTGCCTGGTGCTATGGATGTGGGCGAATGAATGAACAAGGCCATCATTTTCGGACGGGCTGGCTAGGGGATAAGACCATTACTGTATACACCCCAAAACCTGAACATCTGGCTATGCCTGGTTTTGTATATGGCGGTTTGATTGGCTCGCTTGTAGATTGCCATGGGACTGGGTCGGCAGCACTGGCTTTGCACCGGAAAAACGGAAATGAGCCTGGATCAGGAGCCGAACCTCCAAGATTCGTCACAGCTTCGCTGCATGTCGATTTCTTGAAGCCGACACCACATGGAACTGAATTAAAAGCCATTGGCACCGTACATGAGATCCACCCTAAGAAATTCCGGGTTGAGGCCGAAGTATATGCGGGCGATGTGCTGTGTGCCACAGGAGAAGTCATGGCTGTGGTCATGCCCAGCAGCTTTACTGCTAAATAATAGCCCGATACCAATGACTTACAAAACCAGGCCCTGGAGTTAAAAATATCAGGGCCTGTTTCTACCTAATTTTCCGGTTTCAGCATTGTGGAAGGCAAGTAGCCTTCTTCACTTGAATCCTTTGTTTTTACTTTTATCCTGCGGATCTCTCTCTCCACGATCTCTACCTCACTGCCTTGCTTAATTTCAATGACTTGATTATCGGTGACGATTTTCTCAATCCCATGAATGTCATTGACCTCAATCAATTGATAAAGTTCATCATAAGCTTCGGAAGTGACGGCCAGGTAAGCATCCTTCTTGACAGTTGCCTGCTCGCCTTTTTGTAAAGTATTGTCTTTTAGCTCTTTTTCACTTTCTTTATATGTGTCCTTCATATTCTGGATAAGACCCGGTGTTTCCTGTTTAACTTTTTCTGTTAGTTCTTTTGACTTTTCAGTTGTTTCCTGGGCTGCATTTTCAGTTTCCTCTTCAAGCTTTTTTACCCCTTGTTCGGCTTCTTCACTGCTGCAGCCAGCCCCCAACAGCAATGCCAAGCTAAACGGGATTGACAATTGTTTTATAGATAAAGGCATAAAGCAACCTCCTAATTCAATATCTGCCTATGGATTAGTTACCACTTGTATTTTCAAGTAAACCTGCAGGTCATGAATCTCCAGATTCTTTTCCAATAATGAAAGGGGGAGGGAAGACGCAAGAATTCACGATTCTCAACTTTTAGGTCTGTTAGTCGACAACAGCCTGAAAATGACTAATAATGGTAAGTGTCTCTTTGGATTAAATTAGGAGGGAATGCGATGGATAAAAAGAAAATAGCTGTAGTTACTGGTGCGAGCCGACTAAAAGGACTTGGGGCCGCAATTTGCCGAGAGCTGGCTGATTCAGGATATGACCTGTATTTCACTTCCTGGACTGAATACGACAAAGAAATGCCCTGGAGTATTGAAGCCTCTGAACCTTTTATGCTAAAAGAAGAGCTTTTAAATATGGGAGTGCGTGCATCATATTGGGAGGCCGATTTAACCAAGGATTCTTCACCTTCCTTGCTATTTGAAAAAGTGTATAACGAATTTGGCATTCCCGATGTCCTCGTCAACAATGCAGCCTACTCAACCGGCAATGATTATTCGTCACTTACCCCAAATGAGCTTGACAGGCACTATCTTGTCAATATCCGTGCTACGACCTTAATGAGCATTGAATTTGCCAGAAGGTTTAACAAAACGACTGGCGGCAGGATCATAAATATGACTTCAGGACAATTCAAGGGGGCAATGCCAGGGGAATTGGCGTATGCAACAACAAAGGGAGCAATCGATGCTTTGACAATCACCTTATCCGCAGAACTTGCTCAGCGCGGCATTACCGTAAATGCAATAAATCCAGGGCCCACTGACACTGGATGGATGACGGAAGAAATAGCAGCGAATTTGCTTCCACGATTCCCTTTTGGCAGAGTAGGAAAGCCAAAGGATGCTGCTAAGTTGGTGAAATTTTTAGCCAGTGAAGAAGCCGGCTGGATCACCGGACAGATATTACATTCAGAAGGCGGATTTATTCGCTAAAGATTTCCACAACTGTTAGAAGGAGAGGGAGTAATGAAGGATGTTAAGATAAAACCCTGTGAAGCTGCTAAAAAGTTTGTTGAGGAAAATTTTCCAGAATGCGATGCTGCCTTACTGGCGGGCAGTGTAGCCAGGGGGGAAGAGACCAGCACATCTGATCTCGATATTGTTATTATTGATAGGAGTTTACCCAAAGCATACAGGGAATCAAAAATGGCATTTGGCTGGCCAATAGAAGTATTTGTACATAATTTGGATTCCTGCAAGGATTATTTCATGAGCGATATAAAAAGAGCCCGGCCTAGCTTGCCCAGGATGGTGAAAGAAGGACTTGTCATCAGAGATCATGCGATTCTCAGAGGTATTAGGGAGGAGGCTGACTCTTTGATCAAGAAAGGTCCTGAAAGTTGGAGCAGCCAGGAAATAAATGTTAAAAGGTATCTCATTACTGACACTCTCGATGATTTTATTGGGACAAACAATAGGGCAGAAGAACTGTTCATAGCCAGTACATTAGCTGGGCTGCTGCATGAGTTTGTATTGAGAACTAACGGATGCTGGATTGGCAGCTCAAAATGGATAGTTCGAGAATTAAAGAATTTTGACCCTGGTTTTACTGAACAGTTTATAAGAGCTTTTGATACTTTCTATAAAAATGGAGAAAAAGAGTTGGTCATTAGGCTGGCCGAGGACATTTTAGAATCACATGGCGGAAGGCTTTTCGAAGGGTTTTCGATTAAATAGATAAAGCAGCCAATTCAGGCTGCTTTTGTTACACTCGGAAAGAAAACTTCAGTAAGGCTGCAGAGATTCCTTGTATACAGATGCTAAGCAAGGCAAAGAAAATAATTATTTCCTGTTCTGTGAAGAGCGATGAAGGCAGACCGCAAATTGCCGGATTCTTTACAACTGCTCCCACCATGGTTCCCATTATCGAACCAATCCCCGCATTATAAAACCCAGCAATGAGGGTCTGAACATTTACCAGTGACCCAAAAAGCCAGCCTATCCCAATCCCCAACAATAAATTCAAAATAGCGATAATCTCCAAATCAGATGGAAACAGCAAAAATAGATTCATTGCAGCTACAAGGCTAAGGGTACTGCTCGCTGACAAGGTGGAGATAAATGCAAACCTTTCACTAAACAAAAACTTCGATTTATTAAGTGCAAAATAGACCCAAATACCAAATGCAATATTAATGAAAGTAGTTGCTATTAAAATTATTTGCATGTTTAAAAACCTCCAACACCAAAGACATCAGCTGCGATGGGCGAAAGAAGCTATTAATACGAAGCTGCTTAAAATAAATATTTCTATGAACAGTACAAAGAGAATTCCTTCTGAAGCCGCTGCACCAACCATTGGAGCCATAATTCCCATCATCAGTCCATTAATATAGCCTGTCAGCAGCGTTTGATAGTCAAATAGATTTCCAAAAAATATTCCTGTCAGGCTGCCAATAATGACTGAAAATAAAGTTGCCTCCAGGAAATACAAGGGATAAAGATTGATAAAAATGATTCCCGCTCCCAAAGCCATCGCGCCTCCCGCAACCATCGCGATATTCATTCCAAAATGAAACCCAATCTGCTTCCTGCGGTTGTATAGGTAAATGTAAAGGACATAAGCAGATAAAAAATTTATCAGATAAAAAACAATGATCCAGTCTGGCAAGAATCATCACCTCCCCATTATTGTATGCACTATGGATTTTTGGGTGTTTCAATATTTTTCCATTTTCAATCGCATTTAGTGAAATCTTCTCATACGATAATGAGAAACGACTTCAAAAGGAGGGGTTTTTCTGAAAACTGGGATGCGCCACTCTGACTATATTAAGGTTCTTTTAGAAAGAAGAAAAAATGAGTCAAGACAAACCGATCCCATACATGAACGCGGGGAATCTATCACGTCACCTCCTGGTGCCACTTCCCTGGAAGAGAACCGGATCATCATGGAGTATATGGAACAAAAAAATCTGCAAAAAGTAATCAATTCCATACCCGAAGCAAAAAAGCCGATTCTTCTAAAGAAATTTTTTAAAATGAAACGGAATCAAGAGGTCATTATTTATATGAGCAATGATGATTCACTTGTGGTTACAGGCAAGGTAACGACTGTAGGCAGGGATTTTGTTCTGCTCACCAACCTAAAGGATCGAATATGGATTCCTTATAGTGCAATCGAATCAGCAAATATTCCCTCAGGTGTACCGAACTATGAAAATTCTCATCAAAATTTTATCTATGACAATGATTTAAAGAGGAAGCTCATAACCAATTTCGGTGAAACGGTGGCAAAAAGAGATGTACTGATTCGGCAGTTTTTTGAGGAAACATTCATGACAAATGTAAAAAACCTGGAGGGTATGTGGGTTAAGGCCGTCATGCAGGATAAAAATGTTTCTGGCAGAATCCGTTCTGTTACTGAGGAAGGATTCATTTTGGATAATGGATTCACTCAGGTCAATATTGATTGGGATTCCATTCTGCTTCTGTATTCTTTGCGGTTCTTCCAACGTTTGTACATGGCAGGCAAAAACATGTTAAAGACACTGGCTAATTTGTGATACTGCTGCAAGCCATTGGCAAAATACAATTTAACCTAAGAGAGGGTGAGTTTTCATGAATGATGAGTTATTGAACTCATTAGGTTCCGTACCTGATCCATCAGAGATACAGGACGAATTATTAGAGCTATTTAACACACTGATTGGAACACAGGTCCTGGTAATTACTGAATCAGCTCAGCTGAATCTGCTGGGCCAGACATTCAGGCCTATTTTTTGCGGTAAAGTAGCCGAAGTCGAACCAGGACATATTACTCTTCATCCCGTAACTGTCAAACTGCTGAATGCACCATTTCACAAATTTCCAATTCCTATTTCTATTCCCTTTGAGAAAATTGCCCATTTTACCACAGATGTAGATTGCTCTATGAGATTTCCGCTTGTTTAATCCAATTCAAAGGAGGCCTATCAATGACAATGGATTTCTCAAAAATGACTGATGTAAACGAAATTCATGACCAAGCAATAATTCAGCACTTCAAAAATGGGATAAACCATAAAGCTTTCTTGCTTTCTCCATCCTATCCCTACTTTTTTATTGGGACGATCAAAAAGGTATTGGGGGATACTGTCGAAATAGATGTCGAAACAACGCATTTTGCCCAGCTAGAAAACAGATCATGGTTTATTCATATTCACAACATTGAGACTTTCTACATTGAACGTCCGGGTGCACCAAAAATTCCTGAACTCGATGATTTTTAAATGAAGGGGGGAAGTAAATGATACGGAAATATCATGTGGTCGCCATTTCCACAAGAATTGTCGTAAACAACTTTGGTGATCACAATCCAAATGGAAGAATCTATGTTTTAAAAGAAAATGAGAGTAAACTCAAGGAACTCGTCAGCAAAAATCCCTTCAAGCCTGTTGACCTTGTACAGCCATTGGCCATTAGGGCGAATGAGGGAGACGTAGTGGACATCCTTTTTGAAAACCAGCTTTCATTTTCAGCAGGGATGCACTTTCAGGAAGCAGATTACAATGTGCTATCCTCAGATGGTGCTGATGTTGGCTATAATCCGGATACAACCGTAAGACCAGGTGATAAAATCCTTTATCGGCTGAATGCCTCCCAGGAGGGTATTTATTTTTTCACTGATCTTGGTAATGTTTCAAGCACTGAAAAAGGATCCAGCGTCCAGGGGCTGTTTGGCGCGCTTCTTGTTCAAAAAAGGGGATCCAGCTGGACAGACCCTGTAACAGGCGGACCAATCAACAGCGGTGCCTTCGCAGACATCCATCATCCTTTTCTGCCGTCATTCAGGGAGTATGCCTGGTTCTTTAACGATGAGATGGAAGTTAAGGACCTGACAGGCAACGCTCCGTTGAATCCTATGACCAACCAGGAAGCTGGATCATTCCATGGAGTCAATTTGCGCTATGAGCCAATGACAAACCGGAAAAGACTCATCGAAGAGGGAGTCGTCTGCCCGGATTGTGATTCAGAGGAGGTCCACCATGACTCCTGGGTCTTTGGGGACCCTGCAACCCCCATTCTACGGGGTTATGTAGGAGACCCGGCAATCATCAGGCTGATCCACGGCGGTGTAAAGGAAACTCATGTATTTCATTATCATGTACACCAATGGCTCGGAGATTCCAAAAATATTGAAGCAGAAATCCTCGATGCACAATCAATTAGCCCCCAATCCCACTACTCAATTCAGCCACTTTACGGATTAGGCAGTCTTCAGGGAGCAATGGGTGATGCCATCATCCACTGTCATCTATATCCCCACTTCGGAGCAGGGATGTGGGGAATCAACCGGGTTTTCGACACACTCCAGGACGGATCTCAATGCTATCCAAATGGAGTGAAAATCGAAGCACTTCAGCCATTGCCAGACCGGCCGATGCCTCCAAAACCAACACCTCAAAGACCAGGGTTTCCTAATTTCATTCCTGGTAAGATAGGCTTCAAGGCGCCGAGACCACCTCTCGGCATCGTCGGCGGTCGTGAAATGACGGTCCTGGAAGAGAATGCCGCGGTACCGAACGCGAGACCAGGAGCAGTCTTTGTAGACTCGTGTCTTGATAATCCTGTCGTTGTTGAATTCAATATCTCGTTAATAGAGATGCCCGTTGTGTATAACAAGCAGGGCTGGCATGATCCTAAAGCCCGTTTTTATGTATTTGATGAAGACTTAGATGATATCCTTTCCGGGAAGAAAGAACCAGAGCCTCTAGTTTTCCACGTACCGGCAGGGACCTGCATAAGAATCAATTATACTAACCGCGTACCGCATATACTTGACGGCGATGCCTTCCAGCTTGTCTCCAGAACTTATGAAAACGGCTTTCATATCCATTTCGTTAAGTTTGATGTTCTCGTTTGTGACGGGCCAACGTTGGCTGGAATTATGACAGCTCTATTTTACCTGGCCAGACGATTCGTTATGAATGGTTTGCGGATACAGAGCTTAAGGCTTTCTTCTTCCATGACCACTTGTTTGCCAATTTGCATCAGCATCATGGTGTATTTGGGGCAGGCGTCATCCAGCCAAGGTTTTCTAAATTCCTTGATTCTTGTACTGGAAAAGAAGTGGACCATGGCACCCAGGTAACTGTTGAGCATCCGCTAATACCTGACTACAGAGACCAGACCCTTTTTGTGCACGACTTTGCCATGTTATTTGATAAAAATGGCTGCCCAATACAGCCCCCTGCATTTCCAGGATCAGAGGATGATCCCGGGGTATTCGGAGTTAACTATAAATGTGAACCATTACAATTCAGGCTTGGAAAGGATTGTGATCCGGCATATTCGTTCAGTTCCTATGTACATGGCGACCCAGTAACACCAATCCTGCGTGCATACGAAGGGGATCCGATCAGAATCAGGCTCATACAGGGTGCACATGAGGAGTCACACAGCTTCAATTTGCATGGTTTGAAGTGGAAGGAAGAACGCCCGGATCTGTCTTCATCTACGAAGGCACAGCAGCATATCGGCATCTCTGAATCCTTTACGTTCGAAATGGAAATTCCTGAATCAGGTGATTATTTATGGGCATTTGAGGATGAGGAGGATATCTGGCTTGGTACTTGGGGATTGATCCGTGCCTTCAGCGAAAAGGTAGATGACCTTATTGCTCTCCCAGACCGAGAGGTGCCTCCAAAGCGCACAACACCTCTCCCAAAACCAACTGGAAAACCGCCTAAACTTGCAAACCCGCAAAAAAGTCTCCCTCCAGATGCTTATCCAGGTGCTCCAGTGAAAAAATTCGATGTTGTAGCCTTCCAGACTGATATTATTTACAACTCATATGGGGACCATGATCCATATGGAATTATTTTTGCACTAAGAGATGATGTAGATGATATTCTTTCTGGAAAGATTAAACCAGTGCCACTAATCCTGAGGGCAAATTTAGGCGACCTTGTAGAAGTGACTCTGGAAAGCAGGCTGAAAAAAGAATTATTCCCATTCCCCGACGGAATCCACCCGTATCCACCGGTTAAGGAACAGGCTTTTTATCCGCCTTCATTGCGGATTTCACTTCATACTAGTCTACTAAGCTATGATGTCAAAACCTCCAGCGGCGATACAGTTGGCTATAACTATGACCAGACAGTAGGGCCAGGGGAGACAATCACCTACAGATGGTATGTAGATGGACAATATGGCACATGTTCAATGTGGGATATGGCTGATTTAAGGAATCACAGATCGTTTGGAACATTCGGCGCTTTTATTGCAGAGCCTAGATTTTCAACCTATCATGACCCTTACTCAAATAAAAAAGTAAAGACCGGTGAAAGTGTTGTCCTCAGGAATCCTCTTCTGCCTGATATACGGGAATTTGTGCTTATCATGCATGATGGTGTCCGTTTAGAGGATAAGAACGGCAAGGTAATCATTGACCCCATTGAAGGTGTTATACCAGATACAGAGGTACTAGAGGAAGTCGACACATACGATTATGGCTCAAGAGGGTTTAACTACCGAAGTGAAAGATTAATAAACCGGTACAGAAAACACCGTACTCTTCACGATCTTTTTTCTTCAGAAATATTTGGGGATCCTGCAACACCTGTTTTCGAGGCCTATCCAGGAGAGCCGGTTACATTCCGTTTGACGATTCCATCGGAACGAAGGAGATCTCATACCTTTCATCTGCATGGCCATTACTGGAAGTTTGACACCAAGGATTTGGACTCACGGATTCAATCCTTTATTGGCCATATGGTCGCTGGCCATACAGATGACTTGCCGTTAATCGGCGGAGCTGGAGGCATTTTCAATTTCCCTGGTGACTATATGTACAGGTCAGGAAATATCCGCTGGGACATCGAACAGGGAATGTGGGGAATTTTCAGGGTCCACCGCGACCTTCAGGATCATCTTCCTAGAATTGAAGATTAACCACTTGCAGCCTCGGACAAGAAAGGATGTAAATTAATATGAAAAAGAGGCATAAGATTGAAAAACCTGAAGTTGAACATGAGTCATCATCTGATTTCCTGGAGAGCAGTTCTTCTGAAGGAAATCCCGGAAATGATTTTTGTATCCCGGAAAATTGTCCGGAAATCATCGAAACACCAAGGTTTCCGTCTCCGACCTCTTGTCTGCCGGAAGAAAGGCTGCATGAATTGGAAGAAAAGATTGATGCGGCAAACCGTCTTCTACTGGATCTTGGCTTATCAGGTGAGCAAAAGGAGCATGGCCGGAGAGTCTTATTTGATGGTCTAAAGGGAAAGAAAGTGAAGGTGAAAATTAACTGCACACAAGAAGCCGGAGAGGATATAAACGAAACTCAAGGAGCCGAAGATGAGGTCTCACATATTGAACAAATTGTAAATAAAAAGCTGAAAATGAGCGAAAACCCTCATTTTAAAAAAAGACCGAAAACAAAAAGGGGGAAGAAGAAAATCCTCCAGTATAAACACCAGCGAAAATCAAAAAAACCAAAGAAGGATTTTATAGAAGGAACCGTACAGTTAGTCGGCCGTAATTTCGTAGAATTGACAAGTAAGCAAAAAATCATGCTTATACCGTTAAGCAAAATATGCCTTGTTTTGACCAAAAAGAAATACGAGCCACCGGCCCATGATCCTGCCTTAATTGATATAGATCCTTGCTTCCGGAGAGAATTGACATTCAATTTCGGTGAAACAGTCGCGAATGACCCTGAATTAATCCAGCTTTTTTTCAGGATCCATTTTTTACAGTATTTAAAGAGATTTACAGGTGAAAAATTAACTCTTCGTACAAGTGAGGGCGAAATACAGGGGATATTGAAGGGAATCGATCATGATAGCATCCTGTTGGATAATGCGGGCGGCACTTCTGCGAATATTCCCGCTGAATCTTTATGCTTAATAATAAAAAACTGAATTTAAAAAGAAACGCTTGTTTCAAGCGTTTCTTTTTTCTTTGGCTTCATTTAAAATTTATCCAGTTGATGGAATCAAAAGGAATCATGGAATGATTGCCTTTCTTGTGAGAATGCCGGTGTATTTTCTTTTCGGCTTTATTTAATTCTTCTTTACCCTTGGTACTAATCTCAACAAAGTCAGTGCCTACAAACGAGATTTCACCTTTCAGCTTCTTGACCGTGCTTTCACATTCGTAACCCAGCTCAACACTGCAACCCAGGTATTGCCTCAGCTTTGAAGCCATCCGATTCCTTAATCCGCCAAGGCGCAGGCTGAAATTCCTGCTGCATAGCTCGCGATAACGAAAGTCATACCTTCGATCAAAGATGATCGGCAGCTCACAAAATCCATCCTTATTATGGCAGCCGTGTTCTTCCCTCGAACTAGATTCTGCTAAAGATGAATCAGTATGGCTGCTGCAAGAATGGTTTGGTGAAAATGGTGAATCTTCATTTTTACAATTTGGGTCATCACATTCCTCCAGGAATGGCAGAGCCTTTTCAATAATATCTCTGCTTTTTGAAAAGTAATCTTGAATATCCATTGTTTCCCTCCTTATAATAAGGTGCTGCTGCGAATACATTTTTGCCTGTAATCATTGTATGCTTGTATTAAGCTTCTGCTTATGCAAACGCCCTCTTGCTAAAAGTGCAATGCTTGACCGCAAAGTTCAGGATAGATTACTTTTAAACTATATATTAGGAAGAAGGGATCGATCTAAATGCAAGATCTTTTAAAAAAAATGAAATATAAAGAAGGCACCGCTGCCGTTTTCAATCCGCCAGCAGGATATAAACTAGGGATTGAAACTCATTCAGATCAAGAAGGTTTGTATGATTTCGTTCAGCTTTTCGTGAAAAATAGTGAAGAAGTCAAAGAATGGGTTCCAAAGACGCTTCCATTGCTGAAGGGGGATGCAGTCTTCTGGATCACCTATCAAAAGCAAAGCTCAAAGGTCAAGACTGACATAAATCGCGACAGCTTGTTCAAATTAGTGCAGGAGCTGTCTCCATACAGGGCAGTAAGCAATGTAGCCGTCGATGAAAAATGGTCCGCACTTCGTTTCAGGCATCAGGATAAAGTGAAGTCAAAAAAAATAATTTTGGAATAAGAAAAGCTTTTCTTTCATAAAATGTATGATAAAATGAATGAGTCAAAAATTACATAATCCGTTTTTACGGAAGAGGTTCTAGCTACCCTCTCAAAAAAACTAAGGGAAAACAGTACTGCTGTCTTAGTGGTGCTGTTTTTTTCTGTTAAAAGGAGATTTTTCTGATGAAAAATGAAAAAGCCGTGGTCGTTTTCAGCGGCGGCCAGGACAGTACAACTTGTTTGTTCTGGGCCAAAGAGCAATTTGCTGAAATTGAAGCTGTAACTTTTGATTACAACCAGAGACACAGGACAGAGATTGAATGCGCACAGGCGATAACCAAGGAGCTTGGAATCAAGCATCACATTCTCGATATGAGCCTGCTGAATCAACTGGCACCTAACGCACTTACACGAGACGAAATTGAAGTGAAAGACGGGGAAGATGGGGAGCTGCCTTCAACCTTTGTACCTGGCAGGAATCTATTGTTCATGTCGTTTGCAGGTGTGCTGGCAAGCCAGGTGAAGGCAAAACACATTGTAACAGGTGTTTGTGAAACAGATTTCAGCGGCTATCCGGACTGCAGGGATATTTTCATTAAGTCCCTAAATGTGACACTGAACCTTTCGATGGATGAAAGCTTCGTTATCCACACACCATTAATGTGGCTGAATAAAGCGGAAACCTGGAAGCTTGCTGATGACCTGGGTGCTTTTGAATTTGTCCGGGAAAAAACACTTACCTGCTATAACGGGATCATTGCTGACGGCTGCGGTGTTTGTCCTGCCTGCAAGCTGAGGAAAAAGGGCTTAGATGATTTCTTGAAAGGAGCTGTCTAAGCATGTTTGGTTTCCGTATTGTGGAAGACCTCCAGAAGCTGGATAAGGATATCAAAAAAGAACAGTTAAAATATCATTCAAAACGGGTGATGGTCAGCAAAGAATTCACATTTGATGCTGCCCATCACCTGCATGAATATGAAGGAAAATGCAAAAATCTTCATGGTCATACCTATAGAGTCATTTTTGGGATCAGCGGATTTGTTGACGACAGAGGACTGATGATTGACTTTGGCGATATTAAGGAAATCTGGAAATCTGAAATTGAAATCTACCTTGATCATAGATATTTAAATGAAACCTTGCCCGCAATGAATACTACTGCAGAGAACATGGTTGTATGGATATATGAAAAAATGTCAGAATCCATAACAAATAGACAGGAGTTTTACCATGGTGCACGAGTAGAGTTCGTCCGCCTCTATGAAACTCCTACAAGCTATGCAGAAGCCAGACGGGAGTGGATGGAGCATGAGTAAAATTCCCGTTATCGAAATTTTTGGCCCTACCATTCAGGGAGAAGGCATGGTTATTGGCCAAAAGACGATGTTTGTGCGCACTGCAGGGTGTGATTATTCATGCGCCTGGTGTGATTCAGCTTTTACATGGGATGGAACTGGGAAAGAGCTGATCAAGCAAATGGAAGCTAATGAAATATGGGCTGAACTGAAAAGACATGGCGGTGATGCCTTTTCCTTCGTTACAATTTCTGGCGGAAATCCTGCATTATATAAAAGTCTTGATGGTTTGATAGATTTGCTGAAAAAGCATGGAATTAAAATTTGCCTTGAAACGCAGGGGAGCAGATGGCAGGAATGGTTTGTCGAAATTGACGAACTAACTATCTCGCCGAAACCTCCAAGTTCAGGAATGAAAACGGACTTTGTGATTTTGGATGGTATAATTGATAGGCTGCAAAGCAATCAATCTGACAAAAATGTCAGCATTAAGATCGTGATTTTTAATGACGCTGACTATGAATATGCAAAGCTTGTACACAAGCGATACCCCCATCTTCCATTCTTTATGCAAGTGGGGAATGAAGATCTCGTTACATCCAATAACGAGACCCTTTTGACCGACTTAATCGGAAAGTATGAGAGACTCATTAACAAAACCATGTTTGACAGCGAATTAAAGAATGCAAGGATTTTGCCACAGCTTCATACCTACATTTGGGGCAATAAACGAGGAGTTTAATGATATGGAGGGAACAACATGAGGATTTTATTGTACTTATTATCAATCGTTACTG
Source organism: Mesobacillus sp. (assembly GCF_057785455.1). Lineage (NCBI taxonomy): Bacteria > Bacillati > Bacillota > Bacilli > Caryophanales > Bacillaceae > Mesobacillus > Mesobacillus sp. The sequence continues at coordinate 16,700 of NZ_JBYNSB010000040.1, read as the reverse complement.
CGAATGTCATAACAGCAGCTTTTGCACCGCTAACACTGGGAATGTTCATCGTTCCGATGGGTACTCTGCTGATCGGCGCAACGTTCATTTTCCGTGACCTGGTACAGAATAAATATGGCCGCGCGAAAACCTACCTGTTTATCGGGCTGGCGCTAACTTTGTCTGCACTCGTTTCATTCATACTGGGTGACACACTCCTGATTGTTTTCGCATCAGCCTTAAGCTTTGCCGTTGCTGAAACAACAGATACGGAAATCTACACAAGACTCAAGCTGCCGATGAGCTGGAGGGTTTTCTACAGCGGGCTGGTAGGAGGACTTTTAGACTCAGTCATTTTCGTAATCATTGGTCTAAGCCCGATGGGAGCAAACTTCCTGCCATGGGAAGCCGTGCCTGCAGCCATTCTTGGCCAGGTAATAGTCAAGACAGTCATACAGGGAATCGGCGCAATGCTGCTGAATCCGGTGAATAATCTTTTTAATAAAGACTCTGTTAATGCCGAATATTGATTTTTAACCCCTGTTTCTCTTCGTTCCAGGCGCGCAGACTCATTCGGGACTAGCGGGCAGGTGAGACCTAGGTAGAAATGGCCCGAAAAGAAGGGGCCATTTTACCCCGCAGAAGCGAAGCGGCGAGGAGGCTCAGCGCACGACCCAAGAAAAATTCGCCCTTGAAAAAGCCGGCAATTGGGCTTTTTCATAATTTTTCAGAGGAAAGCGAAGCGCCTGGAACGAAAATCAACAGCCTAGTTTAACAGAGTTTTAATAAAAAAGCGTTATCTAACTAATCAGAAAAGGTGCTGGAAAAATGATTCCAGCACCTTTTTTTTACCCTAATTAAGTTAATGAATATGTCCGGTGTTTGGCGCATCACCCATGATGAATAATAATACTCCTACAGCTATCAAAAGAACTGCCCAGACGAGTTCAAAATTAACCAGGAACATTTTAAATTTCATGATCCCTAGATGATAGACAGCAAGAGCAATAGCAGTCATGGATGTCAGCATAGCAATCTCATGGATGACCCATAGGGGGAGCAGGTCTGCAATACTGCCTGCATTAAGAATAAAAGGGGCAAATAATAAGCCGGAACCATGAGTGGAGGATGCCAGGAATGACCATATCACAAGCTGGCCATACCCGACATTCAAGCCGCCTGCCCAACGAAAATGCCGATAATAGCGAAATAATCTGTAAGTACCATAGATTACAATAATTGCAGCCAATGAATATTGGACAGCTGAAGGTGAAAAGTGGAACTTGGCAATTGTCTGTGCTGCTACCACAATTCCGTCACCTAACATTTGCCCTGTAGCAATCGGGATGATTGCGAGGAACAAAACACGTTTTTGACTTTTATGAATGGCTAAAAATACTGCAAACAGCCAGCCCATGGCGGGGTTTAAGCCATGGAAAGCCCCCATTAAAGCTGCTGCAGCCATCTGGCTTTCTTGAGAGATTAATGCTTCCATCACTTTTCACTCCTAACTCACGGATAGCAAAATGTATCCGTAGAGCAATCACCGCCTTCAAGCCTGATTTGATGAGCTCTCATTCCTTCAAACTCGATGAGGAAATCCGGATCGATTTCCATGCCGCCGCCAGGCTTTATGTTCACTTTTACCATAGCCCCTTGTATTCCTTTTGGATAAAATTGTTGATCCCATGCTTTATATAAGGAATTAGTAAAGTACGCCCGTTTCCCATCACGGCTTAACTCAACCATTTGCGGACCTCCAGTAATTTGTTTACCAGCCGGATGAGGTACAGGGTTGGCGATACCGCCAATTTTAACTGTATCAACATGAACAGGATTGAATGGATCACTGACATTATATTGAATCAGCTCCCCAGTTCCCCAGCATGAGACATATAAATATTTGTCATCGAGCGAGAGAACCATGTCAGTTACCAGCGGCGGCACAGCGCCAATGTCTTTTAACGCAGGAGGGAGCTGGTCAGGTGTCGCTGGTACGGCAGGTATTTCAATAATCTTTTTCGCTTCCCATGTCCCATTTTCCCGATGCCAGACCCAAATCGAGCTTGCAAGACTCGTAACATCAATGACCACGCTTGCAAATCCGTATGTCTTTCGGGGATTGTGTGCAGGCCTCAATTCGAGTACCATTTGGTGCTCATCTCCGAAGTCTATTTCCTGTATATGGTTCCTTGTCCTGCTGTCAAAGAAATGAATGCTATGCCCATATTTCCTTTGCAACAAGGCATCCATATTCAAGCCATTCTCAAAGAGGTCCGGTGTTGCCCATCCGCTTGAAACAGTGACATCGTGGGCAATATGCCACCAGAAATCATAGGCATAATGCTGCGGCCCTCGATCCATTTCCCACGCACCTAATACATTGAAGTTAAAATGATCAAGCAGGAGTATACCGCCTGGACCTCCATTGCCTTCAGCGGCTCCGAGGGCACTGATGAATATCCCTTCTGGTCCGCAGTGAACTGTATGGAGCCGGCTATAGCCTGTTCTCTTTTTTATTTCTTCTGGCTCGATTGTTTTTATGATTTTGGGTTTTCGGGGATCAGGCTTCGTATCGGCTATATAGATTCTAGAAGAACGGATTCCCGGGAGTACAAGGTATCTCCTTTCCAGCTGAGGATGGAAGGCAGTAGGGCAGAGTGCTGAACTGCAAGCATTCCAGCCGAAATGATGAAGCTCATCATCTCCTTCACCGGGCAGAGACAGTTTGTAAATTAATTTACCATAAGAAGCGGAATCCGGGTCGAGGTCAACAACACCAATTGCATCAGGATCCAATAATGCTACATATGCTAATCTTTCCGCAGGAGCATCCATTGCTGAACGGGGAGAAGGGTAAAAAGAGGGGTCAGTACCAAACAATTTCGACATGGACTTATCATCCTTTCGTGTTTTGGCAGTTAAGGAGTACACAATATAATTTATTTTTATTCCTATGGCTTTAGTCGACTTTTTTAAAATGGACGATCTGTTTTTTTCTATCAGTTAAATTATTCCTTCCTTCTAATAATGGCTGAAGCAGAACAGACTATAAACAATATGAGCAATAACTTCCTCAAATATAAAAAAGAAGCGGCTTTTTTCCACTTCTTCAAAGACTCACTTCTTCGTACTCTTTTGATTTTCTAAGCCTGGTTCTCTTTTTATTTTTGGGTAACATTTCATATTTACCTTCCATATTGGCAACTAGTTCATTTTTTATGATAATGACTAACAGGAAGATGATCAGCAACACTATTAGGGAGCTTAAGGCAATGTAAGGGGCATACTTCAGCCACCAGAAGTTCTGGCCTGTGATACCTGCTAATTCATTCGTGATTGATTTTGTATAATGCGTGTTATAAATAAGTTTCTCATGGGGTCCTCCAATATAAATCCCAAACATCGCAAGACCCATCATAATTTGCAGTGTTTGAAGCACCTGCTGCACAAACAATAATGCCAGCTGCGGTTTTAGATGGGGGAATATTTGCCTCATCATAATATGCCACTTACTGCCGCCTAAAAGCAAAGAGCTTGTTACATATGATTTTGTTTTTAATTCCTTAATGAAATCAGTCACAAAGAAAAAAACAGTTGGAAATCCCAGTATGAACAATACGATTAGCTGGTACTCCACTTTCACCATCACCGGTATTTCGTTGTATCTGTAAAAATACATATCCATGAACAATACACCAATTAAAAGGATTGGCACATACTGAAAAGGGAGGAAGAAGGCCTTAATAAACGGTTTGAAAAATGGCGCCCAAGTTTCAACCACGATTCCCATTATTGTCCCTATCAAGACTCTGAGGAACGAAACTGCAATCATTGCAGCAAAAGTATATTTAATTCCTTCAATGATCAAAAGCAAGGTATCACGGCCATCCCTGTCCGTTCCCAGCCAGTAATCTTTACTTGGTGGATAAGGAGGGGCCTTTAATGTCTTTCCATTTTCATCATACAATTGATGGAGCATTGTCCGATAATCCTCAGGACCGATAAAATCATACAAAATGCTGGCTAACAGCATAAATGCGAGGATGCTTAGACTAATTTTTGTTTTTTTATAAGATAGCGGTTTCACAGCTGGATTTCACCTCTCTTTTTCGTAACATTCCTTATTACCAGCAATCTTATTAAATTTTCCGCCAGAATAAGTGGAAGGATTAGCATTATGATGCTATATAGCAGGAACAGGACATGGTCGCCTAAATATACATGTCTTAGCAGGTTAGAGGTATGAGCCTGTTCATAAAAATACATATGCTCTACTAATACCAGATTGGAAAGCAACAAGTATAAAATCGATCTGAACTTCAGCATAAAAACAGGCAGTATATTACGGACCATGTGGACAGTGTACAAATAGCCTTTTGTAAGACCCTTTGATAAACCAACCTGGATATACTGTTCCTGTTCTTCATCCTCCATGCTTTTTATCAGGAAAACTGCAAAAAGAATAGCAGGCAGGAATGAGATTACGATAACAGGGAAAATAACAGGCTGGTAGGACCCCAGGCCATACATCCTGAAAATTTTAATGCTATGTTCCTGGTACAGATAAAGATTAAGCATATTAATAGCAAAAATAAAAATCAGATCCGGAAGTCCTTCGAATACATCAAGAAATCCCTTAAGCTTGTTTCTGACTCGAAGAGGGGAAAGCATGACAGCAAAAGCTATGAAAGTCCCGACCACTATGGTAACGGCAAGAGAAAAACCAAGGATTGTATATGAATGCATGTAACCATCCATTACTTGCAAGTTCGCCGCATAGTCAAAAAAACCATGTTTCCTGTAATCCATAAATTGGTTCAGCAACTGCATAACGTCTTCTGAAAATCGTTTAAAAGCAATCCCCAAATGTTCACCTTGTTTTTTATTGAAGTCAAATAATGAAGAAAACGAAAGCAACGCAGCAACTCCAGCCAGGAAGCATAAGGCGAGCATAAGGAAATACAACGCTTTTTTAACCCAGTTAAATATAATTAATGAACCTTTTTTCATGAACTATCTCCTTTCAGACTTATTTAAGTTCTATAACATGGTAAAAAAATCCTTTTTAAAACGTAAAAAATCTCCTCTCAGATATTAAGAGGAGACTCTATTGTTTTATTTTATAAGTTTCTTCATGATAATATTTTCAATTGTTTTCCATGGAAGAAGGTTCTTAAGCCGAATCATCGACGTTACTCCCTTGCCAATTGGGAATCGTAATTCAGCAGGTCTATGCGCGGTGGCAATCCTGGCTGTCAGCCTGGCTACGTCTATTGGATTCCCGTAACCTTCCTCACTTGTTTTAAGCTCATTCATAATCGCATTCATTAAAGCTTCATACGGCGATTCTTCCCGTAGCTGGACCGTGTCTATGCTTGACCAAATACTGGTTTTATATGAACCAGGTTCTATAAGAAAGACATCGATTCCAAAAGGTTTAAGTTCTAGTCTCAAGCTCTCACTGAAACCTTCGAGAGCATGCTTGGATGAAACATATGCTGATAGCCCTGGAAAACCGAACCTTCCGCTGATACTGCTCATATTGATGATTTTTCCGGATCCCTGTGAACGCATAAAAGGGAGTACTGCCTGTATAAGTGCTACTGCCCCAAAAAAATTCGTTTCGAATTGCTCCCGGTACTCCCCAAGTGTCAACTCTTCACAAAATCCACCTTGAGCATATCCAGCATTATTAACAAGTACATCGACTGAGTTCATATCATGCAGAAAAGCGCTGAACTCTGCAATAGATCGGGGAGAGGTAACATCAAGCTGTTTTATTATGATGTTTTGCTTAACATTTACGGCTGAAGCTAACTGATTCAAACCATCAGCCTTATCAAGGTTACGCATGGTGGCAATTACATTAAAGCCTGATTTTGCTAATTCGATGGCAATCAATTGCCCAAATCCGCTCGACGAACCGGTAACAATCGCATTTTTCATACATTACTCCTAACAAATCATATTCATAATCTAATTATACAGGTTCCTATGTATGTTTCATTAAAAAAAGGTAAGACTGCCAAATGATAAATACAACCAGGAGAGAGGAAATGGACAAACAAGACGCTTTAAAGGTTTTAATCTTTATTGAAAAGCTGTATCCCTTGATAATGATAAAAAGTGAAACGGTAGTAAGCTGGCTGAAAGACTGTAAATCGGCTGACTACGATGAGGTCATGACACTCTTGCGGCTGCACAAGAAAACCAGTCCTTATCCACCAACAATGAAAGAGTTAGCGAAAACCAGGCTTTCAGAAGTAATTCGGGATGGAGAGGACTGGCTGAGTGAGTATTCAATTAGGAACAGCTGATATTAAAGGCTGTGTAAAGTGAAGAATCACATAATTGGGATTGGACTGCTTTGGAACTGTTTTCCCATTGATCAGCGTAAATGGGCTGCAATCGCCTTTTTTTTAATCTCTTCGGTGCAACTTAAAAATAGCATGGGCACAAATCCACTATTCAATCTCGGAAGACTTTTCTCCTGCTTTCTCGTTTAAATTCCACATTTTTCTGCATCAATAAAAAATAATCAGCAAATAATATCACCTGGTACTAATCCTGAAAACCTTGTATTTATAAGGATTAGAAGTCGGTTTTTTAACGAAACATGACATTTATCATATGTCATATATGACACCTGCTACTGCACAGGATTGTTTCTCTTGTTTATAATTTGGTTACCTTACAAATATGAAAGGGGAAATTTTAACAAGATGGCAACTCACAACACAAAAGAACTAAGAAAACAGGTCGCCCCTTATGAAAGCTCAAACACAAAGGATAGCATTATACAAATTTTCAACACAGTAATCCCATTTTTGGCATTATGGTTCATGGCATATCAAAGCCTATCCATTTCCTACTTGCTTACACTAGCTTTGGCTGTTGTGGCAGCGGGATTCATGATCAGGATTTTCATTATATTCCATGACTGCACACACCATTCTTTTTTTAGAAATCGAAAAGCGAACAAAATCGTTGGTACCCTTACTGGCGTTTTGACATTGTTCCCATACAGCCAGTGGGGACATGATCACGCTGTCCATCATGCAACAAGCAGCAATCTGGACAAACGGGGAACTGGAGATATCTGGTTAATGACAATAGATGAATACCTGGCGGCTCCTGCATGGCAGAAGCTAGCTTATAGACTGTATCGAAATCCATTTGTCATGTTCGTCCTTGGACCAATTTATATTGTACTGTTCAAAAACCGATTCAACCGAAAAGGTGCACGCTGGAATGAGCGCCTGAACACATACCTTACGAACATCCTGATCTTCGGAATCGCTGCTCTTTTGATTTGGGGTATTGGATGGAAAGCTTTTGTTATGGTAGAAGGGCCGATTTTCTTCACAGCGGGAATGCTTGGAATCTGGCTGTTTTATGTTCAGCACACTTTCGAGGATTCATATTTCGAGGAAGACAAGGATTGGGAATATGTCAAGGCTGCTGTAGAAGGAAGTTCTTTCTACAAACTGCCAAAGATTCTCCAATGGATCACTGGGAACATTGGTTATCATCATGTGCACCATCTAAGTCCTCGTGTACCGAACTATAAACTTGAAGAAGTACACAACAATACAAAGCCATTGCAAAATGTACCTACTATTACACTAGGCACGAGCTTGACTTCATTGAGATTCCGGTTATGGGATGAGAAGAACAAGCAATTTATCAGCTTTAAAGAAATCAAATCAATTCAGCACAGAAGCAAGATGACAGCCCAGACAAAGCCTGAATTGTAAAAATACTCCCCTTATACCAGGTCTGCTGCTAAAGCAAGAGAGCATAGCAGCAGCTGGTCCGAGGGGAGTGCTTTTTATTTTTAGAATCATTAAGGTCCTATATGTTAATATAAAAATGTCATGGTAATTAAAGAGAAACAGGGGTAGTACTTCATGTTCAATAGGTTCATCAATTCATTGAGAAGCACTGGTATTTCACCTTACATATGGACAATTCTCGGTATCCTTCCATTTTATTTCATCTGGCAATTACCGACCACTGCAGGCAAAGTGGCCGGAATCATCCTGACATTGTTGTTCTTTGTTGTATACTGGCTTGCATTTGTAGCCAAGGGCTGGATCGTCTACTTATGGACCTGCATCCTTATCGGGATTTCAATTGCGTCTGCCAGCTTATTCAGCTATGTATACTTCGCTTTTTTCATTGCGTATTTTATCGGCAATATCAAGGACCGTATTCCATTCCTGGTATTGTATTTCATACATCTGGTGGGAACATCGATTGTAATCAATTTTGAGATCGTCTTCCAGGAAGAATTTTTCATCAAACAGCTGCCTATCATCGTCATTGTCTGGATCAGCGTCATTCTGCTTCCTTTCAGCATTTATAACAAAAAAGAGAGAGGCCAGCTCGAAGAAAAGCTTGAGGATGCGAACAAACGAATCTCAGACCTGGTAAAGCTGGAAGAAAGGCAGCGGATTGCTCGCGACCTGCATGATACATTAGGCCAAAAGCTATCATTGATTGGACTGAAAAGCGATTTGGCCCGTAAATTAATTACGAAGGACCCTGACCAGGCACGGGAAGAGTTAAAGGATGTACAGCAAACTGCAAGGACGGCTTTAAATGAGGTAAGAAAAATGGTTGCTGAAATGAGGGGTATCCGCGTTCGCGAAGAATTGGTCCATATTAAACAAATCCTTAAAGCAGCGGAAATCCACTTTGTCGGCAATGAAGAAGAATTCAGCCTTAATAATGTTTCTCTTCTTTCAGAAAATATCCTTAGCATGTGCCTGAAGGAAGCGGTAACCAATGTGGTTAAACATAGCAAAGCAACTGAATGCAGGATATCAATAAAGCAGTCTGAAAAGGAATTAATCGCCGAAGTCAGCGATAACGGGATCGGAAACATAAAAGATGAAGATTTTTACAGGGGAAGCGGCTTGCCAGGGATGAGGGAGAGACTGGAATTTGTAAACGGCTCCTTAGAAATAAATTCAGAAAATGGAACAGCGCTTCTCATTAAAATACCAAAAGTACTTAAGCAGACAGACAGGGAGGACCTAATATGATTCGGATTGTTATAGCGGAGGATCAGCGGATGCTGCTTGGAGCGTTAGGCTCCCTGCTTAGCCTTGAAGATGATATGGAAGTTGTCGGAAAGGCGAGCAATGGTGAAGAGGCTGTGGAACTCGCCAGACAGCTTCAGCCAGATGTTTGCGTGATGGACATAGAAATGCCGGGGAAGACTGGCCTCGAAGCGGCTGAAGAATTAAAGGGGCTGGGCTGCAAGGTTATCATCCTGACGACCTTTGCCCGGTCCGGGTATTTCCAGAGAGCATTGAAAGCAGGGGTTAGCGGATATCTGCTAAAGGACAGCCCTAGCGAGGAGCTTGCGAGCTCGATTCGAAACGTCATGAGCGGCAGGCGAGTTTATGCACCTGAATTGATGGACGATGTGTATAGCGAGGAAAATCCATTAACAGAACGTGAGATGGAAGTGCTTGGACTTGTTGCTGAAGGGAAAAATACCAAGGAAATTGCCGGAGAATTGAGTATTACCACTGGTACTGTACGCAATTATATTTCTACTATTCTCGACAAGCTTGATGTAACAAACCGGATTGAAGCCATCACTCATTCAAAGGAAAAAGGATGGTTTAAATAAAATAGATGTGCCCGACCTTAGACGGTTCGGGCACATATCTATTTATAGAATACTTTGTCAATATTGTATTTAGCCTTCAGGGTGTTGATTGCGTATGTTTCATAAATTTCCCTGTCCATAGGATCTTCGACTGTACATACAGCGATTTTGTGTACCTCATGGCGGTGATTTTTAATAGGGGAAACAGTATCTTCAAAATGCTTTTTGACACGAGGTCTCAGCTTCCTTGCTTTTCCAACATACATCAGCTCATCATCGGCATTGAAAAACATGATGATTCCGCCCTTGTCTCTCGGGATACGGTGGTAATCTGTAAATCCGTATTCACTGCTGATTACTGCTTCAACCTTTTCACCAAGCTGTTTGCTTCTTGTAATCACAACATCAGGTGATGGCAATTCTATTTTAATCATTATATTCACTTCCTCTTCTTCAATTAGTAAATCGTACCACACAGCAAATTGAAAATCTAGCTAATATTATCCTGCCCCATTTAAAAAGAGGGCATGAAGCCAGATTCATTATTAATTCCCCTCTATTATAACAGTGCTTGCTATTTTCTCTAATAAACAGCATGATTAGAAGGATGGCTGGCTGGGCATATGAAAAAGACAGGCATCGATTTTGAGAAAGCAGGGATATCGTTGAATCACTTTGTAAAATTAGGCATTTCTGAAAAATTAGCAGAGACATTAAAAATACATGGTATTAATGATCCAACACCCATTCAGCAAAAAGCCATACCATTGCTGATTGATGGAAAGGACATCGTAGCACAATCTCAGACAGGAACCGGAAAAACCTTTGCGTTTGTATTGCCGATCCTTGAAAGAATTGATACTGGCAACCCAGATATACAGGCTCTTATTGTAACTCCCACAAGGGAACTGGCGCTTCAAATAACTAGTGAAATACAGAAACTGCTTCATCGCCAGGAGGGGATTAACATCCTTGCTGTTTACGGAGGCCAGGATGTTGAAGCGCAACTAAAAAAGCTTAAGAAAAATATCCATATTGTTATTGGTACTCCCGGAAGGCTGCTTGACCATATAAGAAGGGAAACGATCGATTTATCAAAGACATCCTTCCTCGTTTTGGACGAAGCGGACCAAATGCTTCATATTGGATTCCTGAATGAAGTGGAGGCAATCATCAAACAAACACCAAAGACGAGGCAGACATTACTATTTTCAGCTACCATGCCAGAAGAAATCCGGAAGCTTGCAAAGCAGCATATGTTCAAACCCGAAAACATTCAAGTAGAAAAAACTCAGGCACCTCTTGCTAATATCAAGCAGCTGGCAATAAATACATTCGACAGAGCCAAGCAAAATGATTTAATTGAGTCACTAAGAATGTACCAGCCATTTCTCGGCGTAATCTTTTGCCGGACAAAACGAAGAGTCAGCAAGCTTAATGGTTTCCTAAAGGCGCACCATTTTAACTGCGATGAACTGCATGGCGACCTATCCCAGGCAAAACGGGAACAGGTTATGAAGAAATTCAGGGAGGCAAAAATCCAATACTTGATTGCAACCGATGTCGCAGCAAGAGGTCTCGATGTGGATGGCGTGACACATGTTTTTAATTACGACATGCCGCTTGATACCGAAAGCTATATCCACAGAATTGGCCGGACGGGCAGAGCAGGAAGTGAAGGTCTGGCGGTAACATTTTATACAAACAATGACAAACCTCTTCTTGATGTGATTGAGTCCGAACTCAATATTAAAATTGAAAAGAAGAACATGGGTAATGTCAAAAAGACGAGCCAGGAGCCCAATGAGCGGGATAGAGACAGCAATCGCAACCGTCGAGATGAAGACTACAAAGGAAAAAATACGAAATCCAGACCAGCAAAGCGAGGCAGCAGGCGAAATGATGACGGGAAGCGGGAGCGTGACCATCGCGGTGAATTAATAAATACAGGCCGTGGCTCCAGATCCAGAAATGAAAGTAAGCGGCCTGACCGCGACAGAAGTGAAATGCCAAGGAGAAGCGAAGGCAGAAAGCCCAATACTGCTATTAAGGGAAGAGAAAACGCCGGACGCACTTCGGATCGTGCAGCAGAGCGTCAAACAGACCGAAAAAGGCCAGGGGAAGGTTTTAGAGAAAGTACAAAAGGCCGTAAAAATGGAAGAGATGAGAGGTCTTCATCTGAAAGCCAGGGCCGGGCTGGCACAGCACGGCAAAGCAAAGGCCAGCTGGGGGAACGAAGCAACAAGGGATTGAGTACAAGATCAGGTGCAAGAAGAAGACGAAGCTAAACGTAAATGATGATAAGAAAAGACCGCTCATGGGCGGTCTTTTCCTTTTGTTAATGCTGTTTATTTGGAAGCTTATCACTTGGATTTTCTTTACCCTGGCGCTTTTTGTTCTGTTCATTTTTTCTTTGGTTTTCATGGAGCTTTTCCACATACTCATGAGTGTTTTCCATATCTGTCCCTCCTAAGATATATCGATTCGAGGTTACTTTCTCCAATCTTCCTTAAAATCATTCAATAAGGGAAAGCCAGGTTAAAAACGCCAAATAAAGGATCTCCAGCACGATTTCCTGTGCTCATTCTTGAATGTTTTCATAAATATAGACTTTAGCATTTTCCGGCCTCCGGAATTTCGGTCCAGAAAAGCCCCTCTTCAGCAATTCCTTTCTCATGAAAATCATTATTCCCCCATGGCCTACAATCAAGACATCCTCCCCATGTTTCGTTACTTCATCCAGGACATGATTAATCCTGTTTAGGACCTCTTGTTTACTTTCCTTTTGGGATTTATGGCCAAAATACCAAGCCATCCTGATTAAGAAAATATGCAGCCATAAAGGCAGCCTGGTGTTTGTACCGGCAATCGGGAAAATTTTCATTTCCCGCAAGCCCTCCAAGAAAACGATGTCCCCAGAAAAGGCCTTTTGAGAGGTAGTTCTCGCTCTAGCCAAATCGCTTGAATAACATCTTTTCCAGTCAATACCCGAGTTTTCGATTTCTGATTCTTCTATAGCAGATGCATCATAATTTTTTTGCCATTCCATAAGTTCTTTAGATGAGACCAGGCTATTTGGATAACCCAGCGATACTTTAAAATGTCGTAACAACCCTATTTTCATAAAATCCACCCTAACAATTTTTTAATCCTTAATTAATGATCTAATATTAAACTTGCAATGCACCTATTATTATTCATCAGGAAGGATTTGTTTCCCTTTTTTCAGCTGCATTTTTCATGGTGGAAGTTCATTATCTTTTTGAAAGGTTCTTTTCTAATACTTTGTTCCTTTTCTATATGCTTCTTAAATCTCCTTCCAAATGGTTTGTTAAAGAAGACTTTGCAATAACAGGCTGTTGATTTCCGTTCCAGGCGCTTCGCTTTCCTCTGAAAAATTATGAAAAAGCCCAATTGCCGGCTTTTTCAAGGGCAAATTTTTCTTGGGTCTTGCGGTGAGCCTCCTCGTCGCTTTGCTCGTGCGGGGTAAAATGGCCCTTCTTCTCAGGCCATTTCTACCTAGGTCTCACCAGTCCCGCTTTATCCCGAAGGAGTCTGAGCGTCATCCACTATCTCAATTCAACATTGGTGAAAGCAACAATCTTTGCGAAAACTGCCTTTTGAAATAAAGGAATAAAAAAATGATCTGCCAGGATAACATGCTTGAAAACCAGTGAATATTTCTGGGCATTAATCAAAACCTATTCCTTAGGAATTAAATAGGAATGAAAGAGGGTGAAAATGATGCCAAGAGGAAAAGAGCTTGAACAGCTGCCTATGGCCAATACTTTACCAGGAGCAGGGGAGGACCGAAGCAAATTCAACAGAGATATAATAACCGGGATCACCAGCGATGTAAGGCCAAGACCATCAAAATCAGCTGACGAAGATAATAATAATTGAAATGAAAGAACTTGCGGATTTAATCCCAAGTTTTTTTGTTTACCTAAAAGCGAAAAATTGTTGAAGATATCGGACAACGGCATTATGATATAGATGGAACGTAAACGTTTTCGTAAGGGAATTGGTATTTTATGAGCAACACAATAAAAGATGTGGCAAAGCAGGCAAATGTATCGATTGCGACAGTTTCCAGGGTACTGAATGGTCTGGGCGGTTATTCCAAATCTACGGAAGGAAAAGTCATCCAGGCCATTCATGAACTGGGTTATCAGCCAAACGCGTTTGCCAGGGGCTTGATAAAAAATAAATCGAATACGATTGCGATCCTGTTCCCTGAGGTTTCAAGCCAATTTTCTTCTAAGATCCTCAGGGGGGTCGAAGAAGAAGCGCATGAGCTTGGGTCCAGCGTGATTGTTTGTAACACTGCATCTTACGGCAAGCGCACGATGAAGTATCTTGATGTGCTGGCAGAGAAAAGAATAGATGGGATTCTTTTCGTAAGTGAGAAGATTACAGCTGAATATTATCAAAAACTTGAGTCAATAAAGGTTCCTGTCGTATTGGTTGCAACCGAATCCTATCAACACCATCTGCCATTTGTAAAAGTCGATGACAGGCATGCAGCTTATACAGCAACAAGTTTTTTAATTAAAAATGGGCATACCAAAATTGGGATGATCAGCGGAAATAAAGAAGACCCCATCGCCGGCCTGCCAAGAATCGAGGGGCATAAACAAGCCTTGACAGCCAATGGCCTGCAAGCCGATGAAAAGAATATTGAATTTGCCAAAGGCTTTTCCTTTGAAGATGGATTAGCAAATTTGCCAATATTATTGCGGAGAGTCCCTGATCTCACTGCCATTTTTGCTGCTAGCGACTCGATTGCAATGGGGGCGATCTCAGCTGCTTATAAGCTGGGAATCAGAATTCCCGATGACCTATCCATCATCGGTTATGATAACCTTCCCATAGCCGAAATGGCCATTCCACCGTTGACTACAGTTGCACAGCCATTGGAAAAGATGGGGAAAGTCGCTGCCAATATGCTGTTTTCCATGATGGAATCGGATCAAATAGCGGAGAGCCGGATAATGCCACATTCCATAATAGAAAGAGAAAGTGTAAGAGCAAGATGATTTTTCTTAACAATTACGTAAACGTTTACTGAAAATATAAGCTGGAGTGATGATTTTGAAAAAGCAATGGTGGAAAGAATCAGTCATTTATCAAATATATCCGCGCAGTTTCATGGATTCCAACGGAGATGGAATCGGTGATATTCCGGGAATCATTTCGAAACTTGATTACCTAAAGGAATTAGGTATCGATGTTATATGGCTTTCACCTGTTTATAAATCCCCGAATGACGATAATGGATACGATATCAGCGACTACAGAGACATCATGGAAGACTTCGGAACCATGGCTGATTGGGAGAGGCTTTTAAAAGAAATGCATGACCGCGGCCTCAAGCTGATTATGGACCTTGTCGTGAACCACAGTTCCGATGAGCACCACTGGTTCATTGAATCGAAAAAGTCCAAGGACAATCCTTTTCGGGATTACTATATTTGGCGACCAGGAAAAGACGGAAAGGAACCAAACAATTGGGAATCTGTCTTCAGTGGGTCTGCATGGCAATATGACGAAGCCACCGGCGAATATTATCTTCACCTATTCAGCAAAAAGCAGCCGGATCTCAACTGGGAAAATCCTAAGCTGCGCCAGGAAGTGTACGATATGATGAAATTCTGGCTTGATAAGGGAATTGATGGCTTCCGTATGGATGTTATAAATTTCATCTCCAAAGTTGATGGTCTGCCAGATGCTCCAAATCTGGAAGGAAAGCCATACGCTTCGGGAAGCCAATACTTTATGAATGGACCGAAAATTCATGATTTTTTACAGGAAATGAACAGAGAAGTACTTTCCCACTATGATGCAATGACTGTCGGTGAAATGCCTGGTGCTTCTGTAGAGCTAGCAAAGCTATATACTAATGAAGACCGGAATGAGGTCAATATGATTTTCCAATTTGAACACGTTGATCTTGACTCAGGTCCTGATGGAAAGTGGGATTTAAGGCCGTTAAAGCTGTCTGACCTGAAAAAAAGTTTTACTAAATGGCAAAAAGGCCTGGAAGCAGAAGGATGGAATAGTCTGTACCTTAATAACCATGACCAGCCTAGAATGGTTTCCCGATTTGGAAATGACCAGGAGTACCGTATGGAATCAGCAAAAATGCTGGGAACTTTCCTGCATATGCTAAAGGGCACTCCTTATATTTATCAGGGTGAAGAAATCGGGATGACCAATGTGAAGTTCGATACTATTGAAGAGTATCAGGATATAGAGACATTGAATATGTACAAGGAAAAAGTGGTGCAAAACGGGGAAGATCCAGCAAAAGTGATGGAATCTATCTATGTGAAGGGCAGAGACAATGCCCGGACACCTTTCCAATGGGATGATTCAAAAAATGGCGGATTTACAACCGGAACACCATGGCTGAAGGTAAATCCAAATTATAAAGAAATTAACGCGAAGCAGGCAACATCAGACGAAAACTCTATCTATCATTATTACCGAAAATTAATTAAGCTTCGTAAGGAATATCCAATAATCGTACACGGAAGCTATGATATTCTGGTTCCAGAAGATGAGGAGATTTATGTTTATACACGTAAGTATGAATCCGAGACATTGCTCGTCACATTGAATTTTTCATCAACAAAACAAAGCTACAGCGTACCAGCGGAACTGCTGAATAAACAAAGCAAGCTGTTGATTTCCAATTATCCAGGAAACGAAGAATTAGCTGAAAAGATTGAGCTAAAACCGTTCGAAGCAATTGTATATTTAATCCAAAACTAGATAATAAGGCTGCGATCATCGCAGCCTTATTTGTTTAATTGCAGTGGCAGACGATGGAAATCGTATTTCGCTGGAGGAGAAGCTCGAAGAATTGTTAAGTAGGATCAAGTTGATTACGACCGGGGAATCAGCAAAGTCAACTAATACACAATAACACTTTTATCTTTTAGCTCTATTAAACTAGGCTGTTGATTTTCGTTCCAGGCGCTTCGCTTTCCTCTGAAGAATTATGAAAAAGCCCAAATGCCGGCTTTTTCAAGAGCGAATTCTTCTTGGGGCGTGCGCTGAGCCTCCTCGTCGCTTTGCTCCTGCGGGG
>NZ_JBYNSB010000039.1:0-3058 GCF_057785455.1 Mesobacillus sp. | reverse complement strand
TCAGCTGTTTCAATATGTGAACGTCGTCCTCCTGGAGCTGCCGGATGGACGCATCCAACGCTCACTGGATCGCTCCCTCACCCCTGAACAACGAAGGATTCTGCAGGGGTTGGGGCTGGATGAGAGCATTTACGTGTAACGTCATACGGAACGACCAGAGATGGTAAAAAAAGGATAGCCATCGCTCGTCGTGTTGGTCAAAAAGTTATTCTGAAAAACTAAATAAAAAATCCTTTGTTTTGACCTTGTTAGGGTGCGAAATGTGAGTTATTTTCTTAAATATTGCTTTTTTATTGAGTATGTTATAATCCAAAAAACACAAGGGGTATACACAAATAAAAATACATTATAGGCTATTTCAGGCTCCCCTATATATATTATTTTATCTACTCCAAAATTGATCACCCAATATATTATTACGATAATAAAATAGGCTATAGCATGCAGGAGAAATGATATAGGAGGATTCATTTGATTTATTCTTTGTAATACGTAGTCTATCAATAAGGAGATTGGTATACCGAACAAAATAACTAGCGGAAGTACACATATTATAGAGTAGAGTAAGGACTTGACAATAACTTCTAATAGTCCCTCTAAATGCCTTTAAGCGTGTGGAGTGTCAATCCGCCTTCTTCAGCAAATGCATCTCCTCCTCCACTTTCGCGATGCGGCCAAGTTGATAATCAAGCCGCTGATGAATGAGGGAGATGTCTTCTTTTGTCGCCATTTGCTCGCGAAGTCGGGAGAGCTGGTCTTTTGTTGCCATCTGCTCGCGAATGCCGGCCATTTCTCCGCGGAGGCTGGCGATTTCATGGCGCAT
Organism: Mesobacillus sp.; assembly: GCF_057785455.1. NCBI lineage: Bacteria > Bacillati > Bacillota > Bacilli > Caryophanales > Bacillaceae > Mesobacillus > Mesobacillus sp. The sequence continues at coordinate 2,235 of NZ_JBYNSB010000039.1, read as the reverse complement.
GCCGTCTTGAATGCTGCGCTGTTCGAGTTGATTGTCGCGGATCGCTTTGATCATTTCCGTGTTTTCTTTCATCTGCTCCTTCAGCCAGCGCAGCTCTTCTTCCTGTTTGTCCATCCGTTGCTCAAGTTTGTCCACCCGTTGTTCAAGTTGACCCAATTTTTGCTTCACCGTTTGCATGTCTTGCTTCAGGACGGACATGTCATCGACAAGTCCTTGAACAAGTGTGGTTAACTGCCGCAACAGCTCTTCCATGAAGAAACCTCCTTATCGAGATGGGATTCACTCGGGGCGTTTCAACCATGAAACGTGAGGAGTCCAAGATGTGGAAATAGGAGAGGAAACGCCTACAAGCTCATTATATCATGGCTTGGCTAGGTCATCACTCCTAAATTGAGGGAAAGAAAAGGGATAAATAGGGGGTGTGTTGAATACGTCATTAGCAGAAGTTGTGGTAGTTTGAAGAAAATAGATTGATAGGAGAGGGAATATGAACGCATGGATCAAGGGAAGAAATGCGGCGCTTATGTGTATGGCGTCCGTCTTTTTATTTTCCTGCAGCAATGCGGCTGATCGCGGCGTCGAGGAAGTGCTGGCAGCGCCAAACGAACTGGCGGGGCAAACAATCGAGCATCCACCGCTGCCGAGTCCGATCGATAAGATGGTGATAGCGTCAGCCTCTGCCAAACAAGCGGCGCCGAACCCGAGCGAGGTGCGCATCACCATCAGCGCGGCGGGCGATGTGACGCTTGGGCGTGATGAAAACTACGGTTATGCGTATTCGTTTGATGAAGAAGCGAAGAAGCACGGCTTGCGCTATTTTACGAAATACATTGAGCCGATCTTCAAAAAGGACGATTTTACGACCGTCAATTTGGAAACGACGCTGACGACCTCGACGCGGAAGGCAAGCAAGAAATTTCGTTTTCGCGGCCACCCGAGTTATGCGAAAATCTTAACCTATGGCGGCATTGATGCTGTGAATCTGGCCAATAATCATACATACGATTACTTGCAACGAGGATACAATGACACGATTGCCTGTTTAAAAAAGGAAAACATCGGTTATTTCGGCCGCACGCTCCGGCTGTTGAAAACGGTCAAAGGCATTCAAGTTGGAGCGCTTGGCTATGAAGGCTGGAGCAACACCAGCACGTTGCGCAAGCAAATCGCCAACGATATTCGCACGCTTCGGAAACAAGGAGCCGACATCGTTTTCGTCCATTTCCATTGGGGAGTGGAACGAAGCTATGTGCCAAACAGCACGCAAAAGGCGCTCGGCCGCTTTGCGATTGACAGCGGCGCCGATTTGGTCGTCGGCCATCACCCGCACGTCGTGCAAGGGATCGAGGAGTACAAAGGCAAATTTATTGTCTACAGTTTAGGGAATTTTATGTTTGGCGGAAACAAAAACCCGAGCGGTAACTATTCAGCCCGTACATAGAAAAAATTTACGAGAGCCGGTTTGTTCGTACCTTCCTTGTCTATACTAATTACCATCATAGACATGGGAGGTGAACACAATGGCAAATGTTGCTTTTGGCTTCCAAGAAGCGGTCTTCACACTCGAAAGCATGGTGGCAAACATCGAACGTCAAGCACAGACCATCGAAAAACTCATCAACGAAAATAAACAGTTAAGACAAGAAAACCAGCAATTGAAAGCACGTATTGCAGAATTAGAAGCCCGTACGAAAAAAAACAGTACGAATAGTCATTTACCGCCGTCCTCTGACCGGTTTGGGGCGAAATCTCCTTCTCGCCAACCGTCGGAGAAACGGCCGGGAGGACAGCCAGGGCACCAAGGAACGACGCTCCGCCAAGCACCGAATCCTGACCATCGAGTCCTTCACCGTGTGACCCAATGCAAAGGATGTGGTCACTCTTTAGAACATGTCGATCCACTTCAAGTAGACATTCGCCAAGTGTTCGACCTCCCAGTGGTTCGCATGGAAGTCACTCAACATGAGCGGGAAATCAAGCGTTGTCCGGAATGCCGACTTGTCCAGCAGGCGGAGTTCCCTTTCTATGTCACCAATCATGTACAATATGGACCGGTCATCACTTCACTCCTGTTATACTGGAATCACGCGCAGTTGATTCCGTGCGAACGGATTACGGAGATGGTGAAAACATTATTTCATCATCCCATTAGTGCCGGAACGGTCGTGAACATGACGAGACGGTGGCAGCCTGTGTTAGAAGCAGCGATCGAAGAAATCGAAGCCGCGCTGCTCA